>JAHZIZ010000404.1 GCA_022601215.1 Bacteroidota bacterium | reverse complement strand
GATTTATTGAAATACCACCTAGATCCCCAGTATAGGCCTCTTGTGTAATGAGTGCACTGGTAAAAGAAACGACTTCAAAGGCCTGAATGCTTCCACCATTGATAACCTCAACAGCTTCTTCATCTTGTTCTTGTTGCTCTTCTTCTTGTTGCTGTTGCTGCGTAGGCTCCTCTTCCGAAGAACAGCCTTGTAATAGCATTATTGATACAAAAAGGAATAGTAACTTTTTCATAAGTGATTTATTTGGAAGACGAAAATACTTTTTTCTCTCAAAACAAACCATACCCAATAATGGGTATTTACTCAAATCTCCCAACCAGCTCTATAATTCCGTTTTACCCAAGCATTGGCCGCTTCATAGTTGGTTACTTTCATATTCGCTCCATCCCATTTAATCGTGCGACGCCCCGGATAGCTGTATGGATCCCAATCTCCCACTTTTTTACCCTCTTTTAGTAATTTTTCTTGATAGGATTGAATCGCGAGATTTCCCATTAGAACAGCTTCCGTTAGTGGTCCACCATAAGAAAATGGCGATGAAGTTTGTCCACCATTAAGGCAAGCATCGACAAATTCTCCAGCATGCGAAGTAGTGACCCGTTTTATTGTTTGCGTAGGCGGAATAAAACCATCCATTTTCTCGGATGGCAGCAGTCTTGGATTTCGAGAATAGGTATCTGTAATCATAATTCCTTTATCCCCGTAGAAAATGCTTCCACCCCCATTATTCCCAGGATTCTCTCCATCTTTTAGCTCGTGCGGAAGATCTGGCATAATACCGCCGTCGTACCAATTTAAAGAAATGTCCCCATGTTGGCTTGTATCAAACTTTAAACGTACTATGGAAGAAGGAGGGCATGTCCCTTTGTAATTGGCTTCTACAAAATCCCCGGACCATACAGTAGTGCAGCTAGCTTCAGCTTCATAAGGAAACTGTAGTCCTAGTGTTTTAAACGGAGTTTCCATGATATGACAACCCATATCTCCCATGGCTCCTGTTCCAAAATCCCAAAATCCTCTCCATTTAAATGGTAAATAATTGGCATTAAAATCTCTCATAGCTGCAGGTCCTAACCATAAATCCCAATCCAGTGTGTTGGGAATTGGGTCGGCTGCAACTAAATTTTTAAATCCTTGTGGCCAGACAGGTCGATTGGTCCAACAATCCACACGATCCACTTTTCCAATAAGACCAGCATCAATCATTTCTTGCGCTAAACGAATACCATCCCCAGAAGCTCCTTGATTTCCCATCTGGGTCACAATACCCTGTTGTGCAGCCACAGTAGCCATAAGACGGGCCTCATAAATATTGTGAGTAAGGGGTTTTTCTACATAGGCGTGTTTTTTTTCCTTCATAAAAGGTAATGAAATGACTGCATGAGTATGATCTGGAGTAGCCACCATAAAGGCATCTATTTCTGACAGATGCTTATCATATATTTTTCTGAAATCTCTGTATTTCTGTGCCTTGGGATGCAAAGCATAGGTGTTTCCAGCTTGAACATCATCAACATCACACAATGCAACGAATTTCACCTTAGTCGTTTCAAACAATTCGTTGCAAACTCCGCTGCCTCTTCCTCCTACTCCAATCCCCGCCATGTATAATGTATCGCTCGGAGGGATATGATTTTTCCCCAATACAAAACTGGGAACAATAGTAAAAGCTGCACTCGCAGCAGCCGATTTTTTAATAAAGGAACGTCGTTTCATAAGGATGGTATTTAATTAGTCCCCTAAAGATATAAAATTTAGAAGTTTAGATCATGCGGGGCTCTTGATTCATAAATAGCAGGTAGTATTATTTATTCGTTGTCTATTTTTGTTTAACTTTTAACTATGAAACGACTAATTCTTGCCACCATAACCTTAAGTTTCCTTCTTATTGGGTGTAATACTGAAGACGATACACCCACAGAGGATCAGCTTATTTTTGAAGATACTAGGGTAAGCTTTAAAGAAAATCCAACAAAATCAGCGTTAATTACTACGTTTTCTGCCGAAAGTGATTCTAGAGTTCAATACAAACTAATCTCCCAATCGCCATTCGGTGCGGTTGAAGTGGATCGAAATACAGGACAGGTTAGGGTTCTTGAAACATTTGCTTTTAATTTCGAAATAAATCCAGTAATTCGGGTGACTGTTCAAGCCAGTATTGGCAGCAATGTAAAAAATGCCAACTTATTTATTGAGCTCGAGGATGTTGAAATTGAAACAAGCTACAATGGATCAGTTCGCTTAAGGTCCCAAGAAGACGTTGATTTCTTTGGAGCAAATAATTACCTGTCCGTTACTGGTTCATTGCGAATTGATGGTCCGCCTAATGATGGAGAATCCCCAATTACGGATCTAAGTCCATTATTGTCGATAACAGATGTAGGTATTGACTTAGCAGTCGAAGACAATACACTTTTAAATACGCTACATGGATTAGAAAATATAACTAACATTGGCGAGAAAGTCGAAATTGAAGAAAATGAAAGTTTGACCGATATAAGTGCGCTAAGTGATATTACGATCCGTTTGGGGTTGAGAATTAAGGAAAATCCTTCACTCAATTCGATGAAAGGGCTGGCAAATGTAATCGTAGATGACGGAGATATTTCGATAACTGAAAATAATACATTGAGGGAAATAGAGGGCTTTGAAAGTACTATAGCTTTACGTTCATTAACAATTTCAAATAATGAATTATTAACTTCGCTAAAAGGCTTCGATTTGCTAGAGTTCATTAACAGTGATCTGGTCATTTTCAATAACAACAACATAACAAGTTTAGATGCATTCTTCAACCTTAGTAGTGTTGGAGGCGATGTCCGAATCATAGACAATCATTCCCTATCCAACATGGATAGCTTATCAACATTACAATTTATTGCTGGTAGTATTGTCTTAGAAAACAATCCGGTATTGACCAATCTCGATGGTCT
>JAHZIZ010000403.1 GCA_022601215.1 Bacteroidota bacterium | reverse complement strand
ATGCATTCTTAAGTTTCATAACCGCTTTTTCCGCCTGCACTTTAGTACGGAGAACGGCAAGTTGATTTTCGGTAAGTGTAAGATCTATAGGCTTTTTCACATAAAAAAAGTGTACATCAGCTTGTAAAGTCTCAGCCAAATTAACGGTGCTTTCCATAAGGGTGTTTATAGGCTCATCAATATTTATTAAGGCCAATATTCTGTTATTCTTTTTCATTATGCAGATTTTTTTGGTCTTAAAGTGAAAAATTCTATGTAGCTAGGTGGGTTTTCGACAACCCCACGTTCGGAAATAATTTTAATATCAATATTTCGCTCTTTAGCTTTAAATGCAAAGTCTTCTAAGATTTCAACAATGTCGTTATCAAGATATCTTGTTTTTCTAACATCCAATTCCAAATAAGTGTCCCTTGGTAGGCTATCTAACTCTTTCAAAATAGCTCCTTTGTTGAAAAAAGTAACCTCTTCTGCCAGTGTCATTTTAATTTTATGCTTCCCATTACTTTTATCTTCAATATGCAAGAAATGAGAATTTTGATAACTTTTTATCAATGTCACTATAATACCTACAGCCAATCCTAGTCCAATTCCTATAAGAAGGTCAGTAAAAACAATTCCGACGACAGTTACGGTAAATGGAACAAATTGTTTCCATCCTTTTTGATACATCTTCTTGAATAATCCAGGTTTTGCCAATTTGTATCCAACAACTAATAAAATAGCGGCAAGCACAGACAACGGGATTTTATTCAAGAGCAACGGCATAGCCATCACTGAAATAAGTAACAAGAATCCATGAATAATGGCCGACATCTTTGAGCGTCCTCCTGATTGAATATTAGCCGAACTTCTAACAATTACCTGAGTAATGGGCAATCCACCTACCATCCCAGAAAAGATGTTACCTGCCCCCTGTGCCAATAACTCTCTGTTAGTTGGTGTTACTCTTTTTTGAGGATCTAACTTATCGGTTGCCTCAACACAGAGCAAAGTTTCTAAACTAGCCACTAAAGCTATAGTAAAAGCTGTAACCCAGATAGCGGGATTGGTTATTTCTGAAAAATTAGGAAAACTAAATTGGGCAAGAAAAGAACTAGCGTCTTCAGGAACTGGAACACTTACTAGGTTTTCTGAAGCAATCCCAAGAGAGGTTCCCTGAGTTAGTAAAAAGAATATGATTCCTACTACCACAGCCACCAACGGTCCTTGAATTAATTTGAAAACTTTTCCTTGATTACTTAATACTTTTTCCCATAAAATCAGAATTGCAAGCCCAACTATAGCAACAATTGTAGAACCCCAACTAATGAAATTAAGACTTCTAAAAATCTCTGAAAATGTATTTTCTCCATCCACTTGTATAAAAGCGAAATCCCCTTCAGGATTCGCATCATACCCAAAGAAATGTGGAATTTGTTTTAGAATGATGATAATTCCAATTCCTGTCAACATTCCTTTTATTACGGAAGAAGGAAAATAATAGCCTATAATCCCTGCTCTTAATACACCAAACAACATTTGCATTATACCGCCTAGTACGACCGCCAATAGAAAATTCTCAAAACCTCCTAGTGTACTTATCGCTGTAAGAACAATGGCGGCTAATCCAGCCGCTGGTCCACTAACTCCTATATGTGATCCACTTAAACTTCCTACTACAATTCCTCCAATGATTCCAGCTATTAGACCTGAAAATAATGGCGCTCCACTCGCCAAAGCAATACCTAAACATAAAGGTAACGCAACAAAAAATACCACGATACTTGCTGGTATATCGTTTTTTAAATTTTTAAACATAACGTATTTATTAGTACTCGCCAAAACTGGCGAGTAAGATGAATTTTTTTTTTAATCCGAGATGATTAACAAATAAATTCCGGGGGAGGAAGGATAATTTCAGTAATTACTTCAACTTGGGTTTCTTTGTATCCGAATAAAGATTTTCCGGAGTCAATACCGTCAAGATTGTTATCTAGACCAGCCGATTCAAAGAAAACTTCTTTCTCTTCTAAATCTTTTTTTTGTTCTTTTTTCTGTTCATCTTCTGAAAAGTCAATCAGCATTAATGTTTCTTCCGAATAATTAATAAAAGGCAATACCGAAGGCACTAGTAGCGAAAAAACTACCATAAAAGAAAAAAAACTATGTAACAAAGATGGTTTCATAAAGGTGCAAAAATAACTTTCTTTAGCGAATAAATCTTTAAGAATTTGTTAAATAAAATGAACCTTTACTTAAACAAAAAAAAGAGCCTGATTTCTTAGGCTCCCTTCAATTATTATTCTTTTGTTTGATTCAAATCTATTAGTTTTTAATAAACCGCTTACTTCCAACTAATCTGTTATTCTGAGTTATCATTAGCTGATATACCCCTTCAGAAATACTTGCAACATTCACTAATCCTTCTTCAGAAGACATTGATCTTGTACTTAATACTCTTCCTTGCATATCAACAACACTTACTTCAAAGATTCCTTGAGGTAAACCTTTAAGATTAATGGCTCCATTGGTAGGATTAGGATATAATACCACAGTATCAAAATTGAAACTATTAGTTCCTAATACATCTTGAGGTAATGGAATTAAGTCTCCACCAGCTTCTAAAGCTACCCAGAGTCCAAAAGGCGCTCCGTCACTATTATTTGAAGGGTTTAAGAACCCAGACGCTACTACTGTAATTGCCGCACCATCTAATCCCAAGGTAGCTAAAGGCGCTCCATAGGCAGCTACTCCCACAGTTCCTGTTTCATCACGAACCTGTAAGACATAATCTGCCGTTGGAACTTCCAAATACCCTTGAAAATCTGTATACGATAAATCGTCCACAAGAACACCTGCTCCTACACCTGTTTCTACCACATCCACAGTTGGGGCATCGGTTGACCCATGGTGTACTAAAATATCTGTATTTGCTGGGTCCGAAGCAGCTTCTCTTCCCATTGGATAAATCTCCAATCCAAAAGGTTGTGCTGGGTCATATCCTGTAGGACTTACTATTCCATCTGCTACGACAATATATGTCTCATTGGCGGCTAAAGTCACTGGAAATGTTGCAATAGCATCTCCTACATCTGTACTAGTGCTCGGTGCAATGGCGATTTCTGTCACAGTTCCAGCTCCTAAATCGATAAATGGTGTCGCTGTTCTAAATGCGAAGTTATCTACTGCCAATGCTCCATTTATATACACATCTACCTCTGATGCAGCTGCATCTGCTGAATTGTGTATTACTTGAACACGTGCCGTTGATGTAGGTAACGGGATTAAGTCTCCCCCTGAAGGTAAGGCAACCCAAATACCGAAAGCTTCTCCATCGCTATTATTTGAAGGATCTAAGAACCCTGATGCTACTGCAACAATTGCTGCACCATCTAAAGCCAAAGTAGCCAAAGGCGCATCGTAAGCTGCTACAGTTACTGTCCCTGTTTCATCACGAACCTCTATTCCATAATCGGCCGTTGGCAATTCTAAATATCCTTGGAATTCTGTATAAGCCAAATCGTCTACTACGGTTCCAGCTCCTGCTATTACCTCTACGATATCTACAGAAGGGGCGTCTGTTGCTCCATGGTGCACTAATACATCTGTATTGGCACCATCCGTCGCCGTTTCTCTACCTAAAGGATATACTTCTAAACCAAATGCTGGCGCTGGATCATATCCTGATGGACTTACAATACCATCCGCTACTACAATATAGGTTTCGTCTGCAGCCAATGTTACCGGGAAGGTAGCAATAGCATCACCAACATCATTACTATCAGCTGGTGCTATGGCGATTTCAACTTCTTCTTCTGCTGGAAAATCAATGAATGGAGTAGCGGTTCTAAATGCAAAATCATCAAGGGCTAAGACCCCACCTATATATACATCAACTTCGGCAGCTGCAGCATCGGCAGAATTATGTATTACCTGAACTCTGGCTGTTTGAATTTCAATGACCGGCAATGGAATTAAATCTCCACCCGCTGGCAATGCTACCCAAATTCCAAACGCATCTCCGTCACTATTGTTACTCGGATCTAAAAACCCTGAAGCCACAGCAACCAATGCATCTCCGTCCAATCCTAAAGCTGAAAGTGGTGCACCATAAGTAGCAACAGTCACAGTTCCTGTCTCATCTCTAACTTCAAGTACGTAATCTGCCGTTGGCAATTCCAAATAACCTTGAAAGTCTGTATAGGCTAAATCATCTACAATTGTTCCAGCTCCAGCACCTACCTCTACGATATCAACAGTCGGTGCATCAGTAGCACCATGATGTACCAAAAGATCTGTGTTGGCTGGATCGGAAGCCACTTCCCTACCCATTCCGAAAACTTCTAAACCGAATGCTGGAGCAGGATCGTATCCTGTTGGGCTCACAATTCCATCTGCAACTACAATATACGTTTCATTAGCAGCTAATGCTACAGGAAATGTAGCGATCGCATCTCCAACATCATTACTATCTGAAGGAGCAACGGCAATCTCTACAGTTACACCAGCTGGCAGATCAATGAATGGTGTTGCAGTTCTAAATGCAAAGTTATCTAAGGCTAGTCCACCATCAATATATATATCAACTTCGGAAGCCGCAGCATCGGCTGAATTATGAATAACTTGTACTCTAGCGGTTGATTGAGGTAATGGAATTAAATCTCCTCCTGAAGGTAAAGCAACCCATAATCCAAAGGCAGCACCATCACTATTGTTGGTAGGATCTAAAAAACCTGACGCCAAAGCCGTAACAGCATTGCCAGCAATACCTAAGTCAGCTAATGGTAGCTCGTATGCTGCTACAGTTACTGATCCGGTTTGATCTCTTACTTCAATAGAATAATTAAGTGCTGGTAATTCTAGGTATGAATTTCGAAAATCTGTGTAATCTAAATTATTGGCAATAAGTCCAACACCAATACCTGTTTCGTAAATATCAACGCGTGGTGCATCTGTAGCTCCATGGTGGATCTGAACATCTATCTGACTTGGATCCATAGATGCTTCTCTTCCTTGAGGATAAATTTCAAGTCCAAAAGCTGGAGCAGGGCTATAACCCGTTGGACTTACTATTCCATCCGCAACAACTACGTAAGTTTCGTTTCTTGTTAAAGTAAGGGGAAAGGAAGCTATCGCGTCACCAACATCATTACTTGTGCTAGGTGCCACAGAAACCGTAATTCCAACACCTGCAGGAAAATCTAAAAATGGCGTTGCCGTCCTGAAGGTAAAATCGTCAATTGCCAAAGCATCGCCTAAATACACATCCACCATTTCAGCAGCGGCATCGGCGGAATTATGAATCACCTGTACTCTTGCAGTGGAATTTGGAAGAGGAATTAAATCTCCACCAGCAGCTAGGGCCACCCACACACCGAACGCTGGTCCGTCTGAGTTTTGAGAAGGGTCTAAAAACCCAGAAGCTACAGCCACTAAAGCTTGTCCATCAAGAGCAAGGGCAGCTAAAGGAGCTTCATATGCGGCCACTGTTACTGTTCCTGTCTCATCTCTAACCTCAAGTGCATAGTCTGCAGTAGGTAATTCCAAATACCCTTGAAACTCCGAATAAGCGAGGTTATCCACTATAGTTCCTGCACCGGCTCCAACTTCTACAATATCAACGGTTGGCGCATCGGTAGCACCGTGGTGGACCAATAAATCTGTATTAGCACCATTAGAAGCAGCTTCTCGTCCCAAAGGATACACCTCAAGGTTAAAAGGGGTTGCTGGACTGTAACCTGTTGGACTCACGATGCCGTCGGCAACAACAATATACGTTTCACCATCAGCAAGAGAAAAATTAGTAAAAAAAATAGAATCACCTACATCATTACTATCCCCTGGAGCAATATCAATATTTACATTGGTAGGGAGATCTATAAATGGAGTAGCCGTTCTAAAGGCAAAATTATCGATGGCTAGAGCACCATCAACATAAACATCAACTTCACTAGCAGCTAAATCTGCCGAATTGTGAATAATCTGAACTCTTGCGGTTTGAGCTACAACAGTGTGTAACATCAATAGCGCCAGTATCGAGAGGAAAAGGTTTTTCATAATTAGTATTTTTTGGTTTAACTTTTATTAACAAACATTAAACAATCTAAAATGACAAACTACTACCCCTATTTTTAATTTTAATAAATTTTTAACATTTTGTTTAACTATTTAGAGCAAAATATAGACACACGACAAGATTTGATAAACATCTGATTACCTTTATACAATAAGTTGCTAAATTTCAAGACCTTAGATTAAACTAAATTATAAATGTGTCTAACACATTATTTTCACATTTTTTTTAGAAACGCCTCTTTGGCAATACGTATCTTTAGCCATCAAACTAAACCCTATGAAATACTCATTTATATTAGGCTTACTTATCTTACTAGGAGCTTGTAATTCTACTCAGAAATCAACTAATAAGTCGACCAAGGACAGTATGTCGGCTAAGGATTATGCAAATACTATTACTGCCGAAGATCTCAGTACCCATTTGTATGCTTTCGCATCAGATAAAATGGAAGGGAGAATGACTGGAAGTAGTGGGCAAAAAATGGCTGCAGAGTATCTCAAAAACTTTTATGTAGAGCATGGTATACAAGCACCGATAAACAAGGGAGCTTATTTTCAGGACATACCTGCAAGTTATTTCAGTAGAATGAATGACCCTAAAGGTTCCGAAAATGTAGTCGCTTTTATTCCTGGTTCTGAAAAACCAGATGAAGTTATTGTTCTTTCTGCCCATTATGATCACGTGGGAATGGAAAATGGTGAAGTATACAACGGAGCCGACGATGATGGAAGTGGAACTGTAAGTATGTTAGAAATTGCGGAAGCCTTTCAACAAGCAGTTAAAGACGGAAAGGGTCCTAAAAGATCTCTTTTATTCTTGCATGTAACTGGAGAAGAAATTGGATTATACGGATCTCGTTATTATACAGAAAACCCACTATTTCCATTAGAGAATACTGTTTGTAATTTAAACACTGATATGATTGGTCGTATTGATCCTAATAAAGCAGACAATCCTAACTACATATATTTAATAGGTAGTGATAAATTAAGTCAGGAGCTACACGATGTTTCTGAAGCGGTAGCCAAAGAATACAGCGACTTAGAGTTAGACTATACTTTTAATGACGAAAACGATCCAAATCGTTTTTACTACCGCAGCGACCACTACAACTTCGCAAAGAACAATATTCCAGTAATTTTTTACTTTAACGGAGTACATGAAGATTATCACAAACCAACGGATACACCAGATAAGATCGAATATGAGCTCATGTCAAAAAGGGCTCAACTTATTTTCCATACCGCTTGGGAAGTTGCCAATAGAGAGGGAAGAATTGCTTCGGATAAGGAATAGCAATTTCTTCTTAGAAAAAAAGCACCTAACAATAAAAATTAGGTGCTTTTTTTGGCTAAAATAAATTCTCAAGTATGAGTTCTTGAAATTATATAGCAAATATCACGGATCTCCGGATACTTAGTTCCAAGTCTTTAACCGTTCTTTGAACAGGAAAAAACCTCAAATTTCAAAATATTTCAACGCCGCTACAGAGCCCCTTCTTTCTATTTGTTTTCAGAAGCCAATGTTGACACTAACAAAAAAAAGCCTTCAAGTTTCCTTGAAGACTTCGTCTGGGTGGAAGATCGGTTTCGAACCGACGACCTCCTGAACCACAATCAGGCGCTCTAACCAACTGAGCTACAACCACCATGTTACTCTCTTTTGAGAAAGTATGCCCATCATCACTGAAAGGCGGATGCAAATATAATGCATTTAACCAGTATGCACAATACAATTTTTTAAGATTTTTTAAATAAGATCGAATATCGAATCTACAGCGGGATGTCGTTCTACCGTAAACCCTTCTGCTGCTTCGGTTTGAATAATTCTACCAAAATTCTTATTGCGATAAGTTAGACTCTCATACATATTTTGAGAAGAGGTATGCGTATAGGGTTCTTTAGAATTCGGATCATAAAACTGACTCTTGTATGCATGAATGGCTGCCATTTTCTTATCCATATACCCCGAAACATCTACTAAAATATCTGGTTCTACATCCATCCATTGAATATAATGATACACCCCTTTAGGTCGCCAGGCCTCCTGAGCTTCATTTTCATAGAAAGTTTCAATGCGTCTTAGTCCGCTTAAAAAACACGCATCACTCGCTAAAGCACTTCCTTTCCCATGATCGATATGACGATCGTGAACTGCATTGCAAAAGACGATTTCTGGACGATAGGTGCGCAGCACTTTTATAATTGCAAGCTGCTCTTCTTTAGCATTTCGGAAAAAACCATCTCCCAAATCCAAATTCTCTCGAATATGCACTCCTAACACTTTCGCTGCCTCGGCTGCTTCAGCATCTCTAATCTCAGCTGTACCCCTAGTTCCAAGTTCCCCACGTGTAAGATCTAAAATCCCCACTTTTTTCCCTTTCGCAATTTCTTTGGCTAAAGTGGCTCCACAACTCATCTCTACATCATCAGGGTGCGCTCCAATGGCTAAAATGTCTAATTTCATTTATATATGTTGTAATTGTTTTTTTGTTGCTTTTTCAAACGCCTGCTCCAAATCTGCTATGAGGTCTTTCTTTTCTTCTATTCCTACTGAAAATCGTAATAATCCATCTGCAATTCCTTGACGTTTCCTCTCATCTGGTGCTAATAATGCATGAGAAGTTTTTACTGGAGATAGGATGGTAGATTCAATGCCTGCCAAGCTCATTGATTGTTTTATAAGAGCTAACGATTGCATAAATAGCTCAGGGTCCACCGATGAAATCAATTCAAAAGAAAGCATTCCTGTAAACCCACTCATTTGTCGTTTGGCTATCTCGTGATCAGGATGAGACTTCAACCCAGGATAATACACCTTGTCCACTAAGGTATGTGCATCCAACCATTTGGCCAGCTTTTTTGCATTTTTATTTTGTGCCTTCACGCGTAAGGCCATGGTTTTTAAACTACGTTCTAATAACCAAACCGTATAATCACTTAAACTCCCTCCAATATTCTTTGCGAGATTCCAAATAACATCAATGTGTTTTTGTGAAGCGGCCACTGCCCCAGCACAAATATCACTATGTCCACTCATATACTTGGTGGCACTATGGATCATAATATCAATTCCGAAATCGGCTGGTGTTTGATTTATTGGCGATGCAAAGGTATTATCAATCATTGTTAAGATATCACGTTCCTTTGCTATTCGAGAAATCATGGACAAATCTGTAATTAATAACAGTGGGTTTGACGGAGTCTCTACATAGAGCACCTTAGTATTCGATTTTATTTTTTCTAAGAAATCAGCTTCCGAAAAACCGTCTGTAAAGTCAAATTCAATTCCATACTTTGGAAACTCCTCCGTTATAAATGCATAGGCTCCACCGTAAATAGTTTTCTGTATCACAACATGGTCCCCTTGCTGTAAAAAGGCCAACATAGTGTGACTTACTGCCGCCATACCACTCCCAAAAATGAGTCCCGCCTCACTTTTTTCTAGAGCGGCTATCTTTTTACAAAGTGCTTCTTGGTTAGGTGTATTGAAGTATCGCGGGTAACGTTTTACAGCTACATTTTCATAAGCATATGAACTAGACATATAGAGCGGAGAGATGGCTCCTTTAAACTGCTCATCAGGCACTTCGCCAACATGAGTACAAATCGTATTTATTCCTAGTCTATTTGATTTCATTTCTAGGTCCTTTTGGTTAGACTAAAGATATCAATTAATTGACAACAGCCGTGTTAAGATTTAGTAAATATAAGTTTAAACTAGCTTACTCCGTGGCTTTTTCTATATTTACGATATGAAAAATTATATCTTATCATTTGTGGTAATTTTAATAGCTCAATTGGCAATTTCACAAACCCCGATTGAAGATGGCAAATCGTTGGTGGAAATTAGAAAATACAATAGTCAATATGGCTTCAGACTGACCACAGATAGATATTCTATATCCGTTTCTGACTCAGAGAAAAAAGTTCACATTCGTTTAAAGTTAGAATCTCAAACTAAAAAAAAAGTGCTCCTAGATCCTAATAAGTTTTATCTTTTGGTGGATCAATACAAAATAAAAGTTCGGCCTTTAGACATGAAGTTTCCGTTTGGCTTAGTATCCATTCCTTTTGAAACATTGTATAAAGAGACCGACTACGATTCTCAAAACAACAATAGGAAGGAGCCTTTAGAATTTTCTGATACATTCTATGATTATAAATATGAAGGATATAAAGACTGTGAATTAATCATGAATTACGGAACCTCAAAAAAACCGAAACTTAAAACATTATATCGTAAACCTAATAAAATTAAAAACTCTTTGTTGCATCTGGTTTTT
>JAHZIZ010000402.1 GCA_022601215.1 Bacteroidota bacterium | reverse complement strand
TCATAAAGGATATGCCGTTTACAAACGTTTAGGCAATAAATACTTTGACGCTTTAGTGAAACGCATCCGTGCAAAATACGACACTCGTCTTATTACTACCAAGGAAACCATCCATGCTCTAGGTGCTGCAGCGATGAGGAAAGAACTAACGATAAGTGGCTTCGTAAGTGATCAGTCCCCAAAACCAAGAAAGGCGCATTATTGGAGAGATTTTATGGGCATTAAGGTGCCTGTATATACCGGAGCCGAAATGCTCGCTAAAAAATTGGATATGGCCGTGGTATTTTTTTCTGTAAAACGAATAAAACGAGGATTCTACGAAACAAGCTTTACAACATTGGCAAAAGACGCCAAACAACTTCCTGATTACCAAATAACCGATGCTTTTTTTAATCTAGTTGAAAAGCAGATTCACGAAGAGCCGTGTTATTACCTGTGGACGCATAAGCGCTGGAAACATAGAGATAAGGTTCCGCCAGAATTTCAATAACCGACATTCCGTTATAACTGAAACCAATCATCCAACAAGGCGTCAGTGGCTTCCAACGTACTTAATTTATGTTGAAATTGTCCATCAATGAATTGATATTCATCGCCCCAAGCTTCCCAATTATTGGCTAAGGCGATTAGACTATCGCAAACATATTTCATCTCAGCATTCGTTGTAGTAGGATGAATTGATACCCGTACCCATCCTGGTTTAAGCAGAAGTTTCCCTGATTTTAGTTCTGTAATAATAGTGGTAGATTTTGGTTGATCAATTTCCAACAAATAATGTCCATAAGTTCCAGCACAACTACATCCACCTCGCGATTGAATTCCGAAACGGTCATTTAGTATTTTTACGGCTAAATCGAAATGAAGACCTCCAACATTTAGTGACAATACACCTAATCTATTTTTATGTTCGGAAGCCAATATAGAAATCTGATCCTCTTGATCCATTCGGTCAAAGAAATAACGAAGTAATTCTTCCTCCCGAGCTAACATATTATCAACCCCCATTTGTTCTTTCAACTTAATAGCCAAAGAGGTTCGTATTACTTGCAAGAACCCAGGAGTACCCCCATCTTCACGTTCTTCTATATCTTCAATATATTCATGTGTCCCCCAGGGTGTTGTCCAACTAACAGTTCCCCCACCTGGGCAGTCTGGCACTAAATTTCTGTACAATTTTTTATTAAAAACTAAAACCCCACAGCTCCCTGGTCCGCCTAAAAATTTATGTGGAGAAAAGAAGATAGCATCAAGATAGGCCTCAGGATCCTCAGGATGCATATCAATATCCACGTATGGACCTGAACATGCAAAATCCACAAAACATAAGCCGTCTTGTTGATGCATTAATTTAGCGACCTCATAATAGGGTGTTTTAATCCCAGTCACATTAGAGCAACTGGTAATGGAGGCAATTTTAAGAGCCTTATCATCTCTATACTCGGAGAGCAATGATTTGAAATTTTCTAAACAAAACAAACCTTCATCATTACAAGGAATAACTACCACACGTGCAATCGTCTCCAGCCATGACGTTTGGTTGCTATGATGTTCCATGTGAGAGACAAATACTAAGGGTCTATCCCCTTCGTCTACAGAAATATAATCCTTTATTTGTTCAGGGATTTTCAAACCTAAAATCCGTTGAAATTTATTCACAGCACCTGTCATACCAGTACCAGTAGTGATAAGCACATCATCGGCTCCAGCATGTACATGATCCTTGATTATAGTGCGAGCCCGTTTATAGGCTTTGGTCATGGCAGTCCCGCTAACTGTTGTCTGTGTGTGAGTATTGGCCACAAAAGGACCAAACTCATTGGTCATCTTATCTTCAATAATTTTATACAACCGTCCACTCGCCGTCCAATCCGTATAGACCATTGTCTGTTCTCCATACGGTGAAGAAAAGACTTGATCAACTCCTAAGATGTTGTTTCGGAATGAATTAAAGTAATTTTCAAGATTTCCTACTTTTCCCATAGACTACGTAAACTATTAATTTTCAGCTTGTTAAACGGCTAAAATAAGAAAATTATAGGTTAACAATCGTCTTTATCTCGTCAATAATTTTATTCGCCAAGGTATCCGCTTCCTCTTGCGATTTAGCCTCTGTATAAATTCTGATGATTGGTTCAGTATTAGATTTTCTTAAATGCACCCAATTTTCAGAAAAATCGATTTTTACTCCATCTACGGTATTTATTTCTTCCTGAGCATATGTAGCCTCCATAGCTTTTAAAATACCATCTACATCCAACTCCGGTGTTAGCTCAATCTTTTTCTTACTCATAAAATATGATGGATACTCCGCTCGCAACTTACTAACAGCAACATTCTTTTCGGCTAAGTGACTTAGAAATAAAGCAATACCGACAAGACTATCCCTTCCGTAGTGCAATTCAGGATAGATAATGCCTCCGTTACCTTCCCCTCCAATAACCGCCTTAGTTTCCTTCATAAGATTCACCACATTCACTTCACCCACAGCGCTCGCCTTATAGGTGCCACCGTGTTTTTGTGTGACATCACGTAATGCTCTAGAAGAAGACATATTTGACACTGTATCACCAGGTGTATTAGCCAGTACATAATCTGCTACAGCCACCAGCGTATATTCTTCTCCAAACATTTCACCTTGCTCATCTACAAATGCCAAGCGATCCACATCCGGATCTACCACTATTCCAAGATCGGCATGTTCTTGTATGACAGTCTTCATTAAATCTGTTAAATGTTCTTTTAAGGGCTCTGGATTATGTGGAAACTCTCCATTTGGCGTACAAAAAAGTTTGACAGTTTGTACTCCTAGCGCATCTAAAAGAAGAGGTACTGCAATTCCTCCTGTGGAATTCACCCCGTCAACTACCACTTTAAAGCCAGCCTTTTTTATGGCTTCTCTATTAACCAATGTTAGGTCCAAAATCTCTTCAATATGTAAATCGATGTAAGCATCATTCTTTGAAATCTCACCTAAATGATCTACTTCTGCAAAATTGACATTCTCGGCGGCGGCGATATCCAGTATTTCCTGACCTGCTGCAGCATCTAAAAACTCACCCTTACTATTCAATAACTTTAAAGCATTCCATTGTTTTGGGTTGTGGCTGGCTGTGAGAATAATCCCTCCGTCCGCATGCTCTAAATCGACTGCTACTTCAACTGTAGGCGTAGTAGAAAGTCCTAAATCGATCACATCAATCCCCATACCAATCAAAGTGTTCATCACTAATTGCTGTACCATATGGCCTGAAATTCTAGCGTCACGACCAACCACTACACGATAGGTGTCTTTATCCCGTTGTTGCTTCACCCAACTACCATAAGCCGCTGCATATTTTACTGCATCGATGGGTGTCAAATTTTCTCCTTGCGTTCCTCCAATAGTCCCACGAATTCCTGAAATAGATTTTATTAATGTCATTTTCTAAATTTAGATTTAAGGTTTAAAAAATAGCGTTCTAAGTAAACATATGAAAAATGCGCTACACCAAGTGTCAATAAAAATACCAATACATTAATCAACAGTATCGTTACCGTCGATGACAATGAGTTTATTGACAATTTCATAAAGCCAAATACGACCAAATTCATTGCAATAGCGTGGTACATATAAATACCATAAGAGATGTTACCAAAATAACTTAGCACCTTGCTCTTAATAACCACACCTCTATTATTGTGCGCAAGGGTATGCACAAACAAACCAAACAACACACAACTCAGCCCATGTCGTATCCAATGAGTAGGGAACTGTAATAGATCTGTGACAAAAAACAGCACTGCAAAAATAGAAATCAATAAGGGGATTGCGGCTAATTTCTTTAAAAATTCTAATTTATTTTCCTTTTCTAAAATCGCTATCAAGCCTCCCGAAAACAGATAAAAATATACCATTCCAAAATCCGAAAGAATATCCCCGATTTCCAGATGAAATAAAATGAAATAGCCAATTGAGATTAGGGTTAGTACCCACATGAGCCATTTATTCTTTATAAAAAATAGCAACGGGGCTATCATCAGGTAAAACTGTTCTTCTATTCCAATGGACCATAAAATTTCTAAAATTCCACCGGGTTCGTACAAAGATGAAAACACATTGGGGAGAAAGAATACCGTGAGTAAAATTCCTTCGGAAAGTTCATAATTTATAGGAACATCGAATCCCATTGCCGGAACAATGAGGTTGTAAAATATAAAGCCAAAAATTACGATTAAGTAATACAAGGGTAAAATACGAAGTGCTCTTCTCGCATAGAAGTTTTTAATTGAAAAACGCCCCTGCTGCTTATAGTCATATATCTGTCCAATAATGAGAAATCCACTCAAAACAAAAAAAACATAGACCGCTTCCGTTCCTCTATGAAAAATTGGCCAATCATTAAAATAAGGAAGTCCTTGATTTCTAGAAAGCTGTGGTATATGAAACAGCATCACTAAAGTAGCTAAAACAAATCGTAATGGATCAAGGTTAGGAAGTCTATTCAAAATTAAATTTTACCGATTCAAATTTACATATATTTATAACATGAATTTCTTAGCACATATTTATCTTTCTGGAGATGATGAAGGCGTTACCATTGGCAACTTTATCGCGGATGGTATCAAAGGTAAACGGTATGAAAAATATCCAGAGTCGATAAGGAAAGGTATTTTATTGCATCGAGCTATCGATTCTTATACGGATGCCCATCCCACTGTAAGACAGAGTACCAAACGATTGCATGAAAATTATGGTCATTACAGTGGTGTTATCGTCGACATTCTTTATGACCATTACTTAGCTAAAAATTGGGCTGTCTATCACGATCAGCCATTAGATGAATATGTGGATGATTTTTATGAATTGCTTCGTATTAATTTTGAAATACTCCCAGTTCGAATCCAACGAATGATGCCCTATATGATCAGTGACAACTGGCTACTTAGTTACTCCACAATCGAAGGAATAAGTACCATCCTTGACCAAATGAATGTGCGCACCAAAGGTGTATCCAAAATGAATTTCGCAGTAATTGAATTGGAGAAGTTCTACACTGAATTTGAAGCTGAATTTACTTCGTTCTTCGATGAACTTATCGCCTATTCGCAAAACAAACTATCACAATTATGAATTGGAAAATCTTGTTACTGTTATTAACATTTGTTGCTTGTAAAACCAATACGGAACCTATACCATTGCACGAGCCGGAAGTAGGACTTATTAAAGAAAACGCAATGGTCGTTTCTGCTCGAGAAGAAGCCTCCAAGATTGGTGCGGATATAATGAAGAAAGGTGGCAATGCCTTTGATGCTATGGTCGCTACCGAAATGGCATTAGCAGTCTCCTATCCCGTTGCAGGAAATCTCGGAGGTGGTGGTTTTATGGTATATAGGACAAAGTATGGTGAATTGGGAGCTTTTGATTATCGGGAGAAGGCACCCATAGCTGCATCCAGAGATATGTACTTGGATGAAGAAGGAAATTTTATCCAAGATAAGAGTAAGGTAGGTGGACTCGCAGTTGGGGTACCAGGTTCGGTGGCTGGAATATTTGCGGTGCACCAAAAATTAGGATCCTTACCTATGGAAGAAATTTTGGACCCCGTAATTGTATTAGCGAGAAAGGGATTTTCGGTAACCGAAATGCAGGCAGAGCGCCTTAACGAATTTGGCCCTGTATTTAAGGAAATAAACGGTGATGATTCCATTTTTACTCAAACGTTTAAGGCAGGAGACACCATTAAAAATGAAGCCTTAGCCCAGACCCTAGAACGTATAGTGAAAAATGGTAGGTCCGAATTTTACAGTGGAGAAACGGCACAGAAACTTGTTGATTTTATGCAATCTAACGGAGGAATTATCACCATGGAAGATCTGAATGCCTATGAAGCCGAATTACGGGACCCTGTGGTTTTTGATTATAAAGATTTGAAAATTATTTCTATGTCACCACCATCCAGTGGCGGAGTTTGTTTGGCACAAATAATGAAATCCATTGAACCGTACCCCTTATCTGAATATGGTCATAACTCGTTAGAAAGCATTCAAGTAATAACGGAGGCGGAAAGAAGAGCTTACGCCGATAGAAGTTTCTATCTGGGTGATCCCGACTTTGTGAGAATTCCAAAAGACACGCTCATTTCTAAACAGTACGCAGAAGCCAGAATGTCAGACTTTTCTTTTGAAAAAGCGACAGTTTCTTCAGATATTGCTCATGGTGTGATACCTGGTTATGAAAGTACGGAGACTACCCACTACTCTATTATTGATCCACAGGGGAATGCGATAGCCGTAACTACAACGCTTAATGCCTATTACGGTTCCAAGTTATATGCCAAAGAACTCGGTTTTTTTCTGAACAATGAAATGGACGATTTTAGCGCCAAACCCGGAGAACCAAATATGTTTGGACTTATTGGAGGAGAAGCCAATGCCATTCAACCACAAAAAAGAATGCTAAGCTCTATGACTCCTACCCTAGTAGAAAAGGATGACAAACTGTGGATGAGTGTTGGTACTCCTGGAGGATCTACAATCATTACTTCCGTGCTACAAACGATTCTGAATGTTTACGAATACGGGATGCCAATGCAAGAAGCTGTTAACGCACCGAGATTTCACCATC
>JAHZIZ010000050.1 GCA_022601215.1 Bacteroidota bacterium | reverse complement strand
TCTGAAATCACGTCAGCATCTCTATCTGTGATAGCGATCATATTCTTCATTAACTCATAAGTTCCTTCTACTCGTTGTTTATAAGGTTTTAGCATATGAGTTTCTACCATCATCCCTAAGGTGTTAAATAGAGTAGTATAACCAGTAGAATAGCGAGGTGAATCCAGAAACTGTGAGAACCCGCTCTCTGGTTTTGTTCCCCAAACATTCACATAAGGTGTAATATCCCATTGATTTGTCTTAAGGGAGTCTTCTAATTGAGGCATTAATTGTTCGTGTAAGTAACTACCAAGTGGTCCACCTAATTTATTATGTTGGGTAAAAAGGTGGGTCAACGTGTATTGATAATCTGCACCATTGCTCACATGATTGTCTATAAATACATCTGGATTAAGGGCGTGAAATATTTCGGCAAACGAACCAGCGTTTTTGGTATCTGCTTTTATAAAGTCTCGGTTGAGGTCATAATTTCTTGCATTCCCTCTAAAGCCATATTCAAGGGGGCCATTTTGATTGGTTCTTGAACCGGAATTTCTATTTAAGGCCCCACCAATGTTGTAAATTGGAATCACCGCAACGATGGTGTTTTTTGGCGCTTCAATTTTCCCTTCAGCAAGATCTCGAATTAATAACATTGAGGCGTCGATACCATCACTTTCTCCTGGGTGAATCCCGTTGTTTATAAGAATGATGTTGCTGTCTTGCTCATCTGAAAATTCAGATTCGAAGGTTCTATTCGTGTTAAAGGTGATGAGGTGAAGTGGTTTCCCGCTATCTGTAGGACCCATTGTATACATGGCAACGCTTCGATGCACTTCTGCCAGGTTTTCGTAATAGTTAATGACATTAGAATAAGTCGGGGTTTCAGTGCCATTACTCTTTTCAAACTGCGTGGTGAAATCGAAGTCCACAGCTTCATTTTTGTCTCCGCAAGAAAAGACAAGACTTAGTAGTAGTAATAATGAGAAGTATCGAAACATGATAAAGCTTTTTTCAAAGATAGTCGTTGTGATTAATTTGAAAATATTTTTTACTCAATTTATGTTTCTAGACGTTTAACAATCTATAATCCGACTACCATATGCCGTCACTATGTCGATCCTGTTGATTAATTGGTATCTTTGATGCATACGCCCTAACTTATAAATTTGATTATTATGAAAAAAATTACATTCCTATTTGTCCTGTTGTTGTCAACGGTTACCATGACTGCACAACAACCTATGGATGTCGATTCATTATTACATAGATTAGATCAGTTAAAGCATACGCCTTTCAGTTTTAATATGATCTTGGATCAACATTTTACATTACAGGAGCAGGCGGCGTTGAATCAGTATTTTGCTTCTCAATCTATCTCTTATCCAAATACGTCTAGTCTTAATGCCGATTTGTTTTATGCCCTTGATATTAGAAACAATGGTATTTTTGGAACGTTAAATGGAACCCCTCCTTTTAATACCTTTAATGAAATAGCTACCAATGGTCTAAACGCTTTTGCAGATGATTTTAGCGGACTAGGAACCTTGTATGCTCTTAGTTTTGATAGTGGTTCCGGGATTTCTAATTTAGTTACCGTCGATGTGTCAACAGGAAGTTTTTCTGTAGTGGATAATGTAGCGGGTCTTTTAGCGGGTCATACCCCTACTGGACTCAGTTATAATGCGGATGACGATATAATGTATGCCCTTTCCTCTAATGGGAATTCTACACAATTATACACAGTGAATTTAATTACTGCCTCAATTACCCCTGTTGGTAGCGGAACTGGGAATTCATTGGGTATTTGGTTGGAGATAGATACGGCTGGAAATGCATGGATGGCAGATATTACAACGGACTCGTTATACAGTGTTAACCTTACTTCCGGGACATCCAGTGTAATTGGACCTCTAAATATTGATATTAATTTTGCTCAAGAAGTTACCTATGATGAGGTGAATGATGAGTTAGTCATGGCGGCCTATACAGGTGGTGGAACAGGAGGAATCTATCGAATAAATACAGCTACTGGCTTGGCTAGTTTTATAGGGGAAACAAATGCTCTAAATGCTCAGTTCGGAATGTTTTCTGCTTCCATGAATCCTTTGAGTGTTGAAGATAATTTAGCTCAGTTGGTGAAGGTGTATCCTAATCCGATGACCACAGTTCTTTTTATTGAAGTGCCTTCAGGTATTGATATTTCTAATATAGTAATTTATGATGTTTTGGGGCGTCAGGCTGAAACAAAGTTTAGAGACGGAAGTATTGACGTGACTGCTCTTGCTAGTGGCATTTATTTACTACAGTTGAATACTGCGAGTGGAACCATTACTCAGAAATTGGTGAAACAATAGTTCAATTTACAACATAAAAAAAGCCGCACTCTGTGCGGCTTTTTTTATGTTGTATTCTAAAGTGGTAATTACCCGTTCATAGAAATTAAAAACTCATCGTTGTTACGAGTAGTTTTAATTCTTTCGTTGATAAATTCCATGGCTTCTACAGGATTCATGTCTGCTAAGTATTTTCTCAATACCCACATTCGCTGAATCGTTTTCTCGTCTAACAACAAGTCATCACGACGTGTGCTAGAAGAAGTAAGGTCAATAGCAGGGAAGATACGTCTGTTAGAAATTTTTCTATCCAGTTGTAATTCCATATTACCAGTACCTTTAAATTCTTCAAAGATAACTTCATCCATTTTAGATCCAGTTTCTGTCAATGCTGTTGCAATGATACTTAGCGATCCGCCATTTTCAATATTACGTGCAGCTCCGAAGAAACGTTTTGGTTTGTTCAATGCATTGGCATCAACCCCTCCACTCAAAATCTTACCACTTGCTGGTTGAACTGTGTTGTATGCTCTTGCTAAACGTGTAATTGAGTCCAATAGAATAACTACATCATGACCACATTCTACCAGTCGTTTAGCTTTTTCAATCACTAGATTGGCAATTCTAACATGCTCCGAAGGTTCTTTATCAAAGGTAGAGGCAATCACCTCACCGTTTACGTTCCGCTGCATATCCGTTACCTCTTCTGGGCGTTCATCGATGAGAAGAATCATTTGATAAACCTCTGGGTGGTTGGCAGCAATACCGTTTGCGATATCCTTAAGTAGCATAGTTTTACCCGTCTTTGGTTGTGCTACGATCATACCACGTTGTCCTTTTCCAATAGGAGAAAATAAATCAATAATACGCGTAGAAACCGTAGGTTGTCTATCACAAATATTAAATTTTTCTTGAGGAAATAAAGGCGTTAGGTGTTCAAAGGATACTCTGTCGCGCACTACATTTGGCGATAGCCCATTAATTTTACTTACTCTAATTAATGGAAAGTATTTTTCACCTTCCTTAGGCGGTCGCACTTCTCCAAGCACCGTGTCTCCTGTTTTTAACCCAAAGAGTCTAATTTGGGATTGAGAAACATAGATGTCGTCAGGCGATGATAAATAATTGTAATCACTTGAGCGTAAGAAACCATAACCATCTTGCATGATGTCTAGAACTCCTTCACTTTCAATAATCCCATCAAATTCATAATCCGGCTCGCGATAACGATTTCTTGTGTCTTTATTGCCGTTTTTGCCGTGTTGTTGTTTTTGATTATTATTTCTAGGGTGTTGTTTTTGTTTTTGATCTCCGCCTTGGCGTTTATCATCACCACTTTGTTTCTTTTGAGGCTGTTGCTTTTCAGTTGACTCTTGTCCTTTGTTCTTTTGAGGACGTTTTTCATTTTGTTGGCGACTGTCATTTTGTTTGCGGTCGTCATTTTTCGGACTGCGAGATCGTTTCTCACGCGTGTCACGTTCCTTTTGGGGT
>JAHZIZ010000401.1 GCA_022601215.1 Bacteroidota bacterium | reverse complement strand
TCGAAAAGAAGAAAGAAACCAAAGACAAATTGGAAGAGCAATACGCACTACTTAAACAGGCCCGTACTGCCTTAGAAGAGATTAGTGATAAACAATCGACCGAGTATAGTGAAGCCATTGGCAAAATCACACAAATTGAACAAAAAGTAGAAGAACTGGAAGGGCTTAAAAATGCCTATACGACACTTGCTGCCAGTAAAGACAGTTTTGTACATAAACACAATTTGACCATCAAAGTGCTTACTTCATTAAGAAGTAATTTACAAACACATCGCGCCAAACTAAAAAGTGATACCGATGAACGTCTTAAATACTATGACGGATACGTAGTTGCTTTAAAAGCACGAACTGATCAGGAATTTGCTGCTATCTTAGAGCATTTAGGTGTTAAAACTGATGAACACATTGGACAAACACTAGCTTCCATGCACTCGGCTAGCGCAAGAGCACGTCAAGAAATGATGGACAACATTCCTGTTCACGAAAAAGTCATGCAGGGTGTGTATAGCAGTTATGCCGAAGCCTTACAAGAAATCCGTGAAAAGGATGGTGAGATTCAAAAGGATTTTGCCAATCGTTATGGCATTGATATGAAGGAAATTTTTGAAGAGTACTACGCCAATGATGCTAGTGCTCCTAGCGGAGAGCCTTCAGAAACACCTAACAATCCAGAGCCGAGTGGAGATGACGATTTGTTAGGGTAAGACAACTTACAAAAAAATGCTAACTCCTTCCCTTCTCCAGGGGAAGGTGGTTCGCTGAAAGCGAAACCGAAGGGGTTTCCCCATTACGAAAGTCAATTATCTATGCCCATCAACCAAATAGTAACACCATTAGATAGCGCGGTTCTTGAAAACAAAGAACAGTATTCTGCCTATTTTAAAATCGTGCAACACGCTTTTAGAGAGTTGATTAATGGAATGACAACCCACGAATTATGTAATCCATTAGAGATCTCTTTCTTTAAACAGTATGGCGAATTACTACTATACTCGTTAGAAGCATTTAGAGTAAAATACTTATACGATGATGAGGAAAAAATGAAAGTTGATTTAACCGAATCTGGCTTTCCGAATTATTTAGAATTTCGGTATCTAATCAATGATCTTGCATTAAAACAAGAACATATGGATCGGTTACCTGATCCTTCTAAATTGAAAACCGAGTTTCTGGAAAGTTTACTAAAATACAAAGAGCCAATTTCTAAACGAAAACTAGAACAGGCAGCTTCCATAGTGTATTACACTTCAGTAGAGAAGAATTATATTTTTAGACGATTTATTCAAGGAAAGATTGTGAAAATTGAAAACAATCCTGAAGCTCCTTACTTAATTAGCTGGGCCTTTTATGATGTAACTCACAACAGACCATTTATCTGCTTTATGTATTTTGACCTACATAAAACTGACATTGAAGAATACACCGAAAAGATTTATGAAGTCCTAGAAAAAACAGCCGATAGGAATGTGAATTTGGATATGATGGCCTATGCCATTGACAAGAAACTACCAAAAATCTTACCTAAGAAGTTGAGAAAATTAGATGTAGGGCCATTGCATAATGTATTTGCCAAGGATGAATTAGAAATGACCCACATCATTTTAGAAGGAATCATAAATAAAAATTTAAAGCTTTCGGCTCACGCCATTAAGCTTAAGATTGATGAGATTGTGTCCACTGGAAACTTCACAGAAGGTAATTTTTTCAGCAAACAAGAATTTCAAGTATGGGAAGCTAAAAAACAAGAACGTTATGTTTTTACTACGCACCGTGTGATACAACTCTTGTATGATAAAATCCCAGAAAGCATAAATACCTTAACCAAAGAACCCATAGAGATACCAGAATTAACATTATAGTATGGAGCACAACACCACATTTCCAATAAAAAAATCTGAACTAGCCACGCTGCGTGACGAAGCAAGCTCCTACCTTAAAGGAGTGCAATGGGATCAAGGCATGAAAGCTAAGAACCGAGATAAAAATGGTAAAGACGAATCTATCCTGCTATACTTATCAAAGGCAAATGGGAACAAAACCACAGCGGTAACTTCGGTTTCTAAAAGTGTCCTAGCTCTCAAAAAGAGACTTCTTCCTGACTCCGTTGCGATACCACTACATCTTAACGAAGCCCTTTATGCACTCCAGGAAGGAATTACGCTCGGAATTTGGTTAAAAGATAGTTATTATGATGCCTCGGGGCTTTCTAGTCTCAACGAACGCAAATCATCTCTAGATGGCTCACTAAGGCGTGAATTCGATTCTAAACAGCACACGGCTACTGCCTTTATGATTTTTGGGATGGCATGCAGAATATTATTCGATTTAAAGCCCAAAGCCTCTGACGATTTAAGTGTTTTAAAAAACAAATTTGCTGGCATTCCAGAAGTCTCATTATTATCACCAATTAAAGGAATTGCCTGTTTACTTTATTACTATGACAAGTATTTAAATCACCCAGAAATAATCACCAAAGACAAGGACGTAATAGATCTAACGGTGGTCTATTTTGAAGCCATCATTGCCGAAATTCAGCTACGCCTTGGCTCCTTAGAATATACAGACAGCATTACAGATCGCACCTTTAAACTAGAAAACAGTGAGTTTGCTGTTTCTGGTTGGGAGAATGTGTTTGAAGGTTCTGCCGTTAGCGTTGAATTCAATAAAATTCAATTTGAACAAATTGTAGGGAATAGGGATGCAAAACACTTTGCACGTCGCCTCACAGAGCGCCTAATGAGTTACGACTTTACCACTAAAATGAATCCCTTTCAAGAATTGGGAGGTTTTATGCCCGTTTTTATGGGTTATGGAATTCCAGGAACTGGGAAAAGCATGTTGATTGCTGCTATCGCTACTCGACTTAAAGAACATTGTGATAATCTAGACATCCCATTTCTTTTTCACCCTATGCCCGATACGTTAATTTCGACCTTTCAAGGGGGAAGTGCCGAAAAAATGGTACAATGGATGAAGCCGTTGCAGGATCCTAGCAAACTTATTTTCGCGCCTATTGATGACGCCGAAAACAACTTACAAGAACGTACCGCTCAAGGAGTTTCGGCTGGAGTGAAGGAAGTAATTGGTGTGTTTTTAAGATATACGGAAGGTGCTTATGCCGTAAACTACGGTAACAGCTCCATAGGGCTGTTCACCAACCTACCTGAGATGCTGGACAAAGCGGTCATATCGAGAGTCCAAGGGCGCTTTAAAATAGATGGCGCTAGAACGATACCAGATTTTGTAGATCAGGATTTTTTATGGTGGAACAAACTGAACGACACCATGCCCGATTTTGTAAACATGAAAGACCCAAAAGACTACAAATACCTTAGCGAACAGGGATTGGCAAAAAACCTTGGAGAGATTTTACAACAAGCAGAAAGGCCAACTGAAGAGCGCGTGTTAGCCATATACGATCAAGCAGAAGCAAAGTTTGGTACGGATCAACATTTATTCTACGCGGAGCTCTACCAAAACATTCAAAAAGCGTTTCCGTTCTTCTCATCTAGAGACATAAGAAACATACAGAGTGCCGTATCACTGCGTTTAACGGATTTTGATTTACCTGAAGAATGGTTTAATAATCCGGAGGAATATTTCAAAAAGGACTACACTACTAAATTTGGAATGCTACAAGAATTGATGAAGAGTAATATGAAAGGTTTAAGGTTCTCAGATATTAGAAGACAAGAAGTCGTTCGCTACCTCGATAATGTAGCAACTATTGCCGATACCGACTTTAAGCGCAAAGTAGATCAGCGAATAAATGATATGAATATTCAGTTGGAAGCGAGAAAACAATTTGAACAAGGAGAATAAATTGGAAAAACTAAAAGCAGCAGGATTGTATGGTGGAGCCTTAGTTAAGGTTTCAGGAGCATTAGCAAAACGCTATAATGGGTGTTTAGCGATGCTTGGGGTATCACCTACTCAACTAGGCAGTTTTTCAATAGATGGAATGGGCTGGAGTCCCGAAGTTGCCGAAGAGAAAGGAGATCATTATTACCTAAACATTGGTGAAGCCAATAGTAACGCCATTATTGTAAGTCCACAGCAAAAAGGAAAAGCTGTTCACATGCCTTTTCACAGTTTCGACAGGGACATTATGACCTCCATTTTTGCGGCCTATGACAAAGAAATTAGAGACATCACTAAGGATTCTGGGATCTGCATACATCTTGATCAAGATATTGACTCCTATTATGAACCCTTCGATTTATTGCGCTACAAAAAATTATCCGTGAGTTTTCGGTTACTCAATCAACTTCAAGAAAAACAAAAGGAACAGTTAGCCCTTGTAACGGAATTTGAAACAGGGAATAACTTTATAGATCGCAAACTACATGATAAGCTGTTAGCGTCCGCCAAACAACACGGTGACTTACGAACGAGGAAATTACAGCTGGAACCCATCACCTTAGAGATCGATTCTTTTTACACTAAAGCATTTGGGGGCATCTTTGTTCTGCGCGATTTCGTTACCGACATTATCGTCTTTGAAGATTTACAACTATTCAACAAGGCTATTAAAAACACTACGCATGAAGTCTCGTTATTTCACACCAGTCACAATGAATTAATGGCCACCCTGGTGAATCATCGCATCACGGAATTCGATATAAAAAAAGCCGCTAAAACCAAACGATATGAACGGATAAAAAGGCACTTGTTTGTTGAGTATCTGGAAAAGGTGGATCATCCACTTCCAGAAGTACTAGACAGTCCTTTTCTCTTCAAAAAATATCTAAATGACCTCGATACAGAAACACGTAAAAGATTAATGAGTGTGGAACTTTATAATCAACGAAAGATTGTAGAGCGTGATCTCAAAATGGAGGATGTAGTCGATATTCAATACACTAAGGCATTGCTTGAACCTCACTCATCCCTGGAAGAAGAGCAGTCTGCCCTTATTTGGAAACTATTAACTAAGATTATACCCGTAGACCCTTTACATTTATATTGGTATGACAAAGAACGGTTCTACAAGACCTATCCTACGTGGAAAGACACTTATAAAGATTGGATCATAGCACATATAGTCCAAAACAATAACATCACAAACTTATGATTACTATAGAAATTATTGTGTTTATCGCTTCCATTTTATTTGGAATCGTTTGGTATGTAAGAGAAAGTAAAACCAATAAGGTGTATCGCTTTTTTAACAAACTCATGCACTCCAAAGAACTGCAAATGAAAGAGGACAACACCAAAGGGTTTGTACACGAACAGGCTTTTTTAATGCGTCTAGTTTGGATTACGGTGTTGTTATTGCTGGTGGCGATTATCGTTGGCTTTATTATTCCCTTCAATATGTTTTATATCCAGTATTTCGTCTCGGCCATCGTAGGGATGTTGATAGGAACCTATATCGCCTCGATGTTCTTCGTAGCTTCGGAAGAATTGACCAAAGAGAATATCGCAAAAAAAGCAGAGGAAGCGTACCATCGAGGCAAAGAATTTGTAGAGGATCTAAAAGGAGAAGATGTCGAGGAAAAGGAAGTGCCCACTGAAGAAACTCCGAAAGATAAAACGGAAGAAACTCCTAAGAAAAGTGCTCGCGATCGCCTGAAAGACAAAGGCATGATTA
>JAHZIZ010000049.1 GCA_022601215.1 Bacteroidota bacterium | reverse complement strand
TTATATGGTTCATTAAGTTGGAGGTTAGCGGTGGGGAAGTTTAAAGTTCTACCTATTTTTTTTCCTTTTATAACCGTGCCTTCTATCGAGTATAAATAGCCAAGATAGTTGTTGGCTGTAGTTATGTCTCCCTCAAGCAAAGCGGTTCTAATTTTAGTAGAACTTACTGCAACATCGTCCAGTTCTTGAGCGCTAATCTCTTCTACCGTGAAGTTATAGGTTTCCCCAAATTCTTTTAAATTTTCAATATTAGCGGTTCTGTTACGACCAAAACGATGATCGTATCCTATAATTATTTTTTTAGCGTTGAGTTGATTGACCAAAATGTCCCTTACATATTCTAGTGCAGTTAGTCTAGAAAAAGCCTTTGTGAATGGTTCTATCACTAAATGATCGAGTCCTATCTCTGCTAATAGATCTTTTTTTTCTGAAAGTGTATTGAGCATCTTTAGGTCACTGTCTTTCTGTAAAACCATTCTAGGATGCGGGAAAAATGTTAGTAATACCGAATCTAATGCTTCTTTTTGAGCGGTATCTACAAGTCGCTTTACGATGGCTTTATGTCCTATATGAACACCGTCAAAAGTGCCAATCGTCACTACGGCGCCGTTGTTGTTTTTATATCCTGATACGGAAGCGTGTTCCTTCAATTTATTTGCCGTTAAAGGTGTTCATAGTTATATTGATTCCTGCCAGCCCAAATGATTCTATAATCTTTATTGCTGTCTCCAAGCGTTCAGGAAGCTGCTCTAATTCTTCAGTATTCCATTCACCTAATACATAGTCTACCTGTCTCCCTTTGGCAAATTGATCACTTATCCCAAAACGGAAACGGTTGTATTTGGTAGTATGCAAGGTATGTTGAGTGTCTTTAAGTCCGTTATGGCCTCCATCACTTCCTTTCGTTTTAACTCTAAGAGATCCGAAAGGCAAGTTGAGATCATCAGTAATTACTAATAAGTTTTCTAAAGGAATGTTCTCTTTGTCCAACCAATATTTTATAGCCTTTCCACTGAGATTCATAAAAGTACTTGGTTTCAACAATAGAAAAGTTCGCCCCTTTTTTTTATGCGTTGTGATGTCTCCTAGTTTTACGGTTTCCCAACTAAGGTCATTTTGTGCGGCGAGAAAATCTACTATTTTAAAGCCGATGTTATGACGAGTGTGTTCGTATTTTGGGCCAATATTTCCTAGCCCCACGATAAGATACTTTTTCATAGGATCACCTTGAGTATATTGTTTTGGAGTTTCTGAAAAAAATAGTTTCCTAAAAAAGGATAGCATTCCAAAGATATTTCAGTAAAAATAAAAAAAGCATCCCTAATGAAGGGATGCTTTCTATTATATTATGAAGATTCTGTTTATCCTTCAGCTGGCGCCTCGGCTCCTGCCTCAGCTCCTGCTTCAGCTCCTGCTTCACCTTCTTCACCTTCTTCTTCCTCGTCCACTACTGCGGTACGAGAAGTTCTGATTTGACAAATTACAGCATTATCACTGTGCATGATATTAAATTTCTCTTGCTCGATTGCTGTCACATACATCTTAGCTCCAATTTTCATCTCGGTAATATCTGCCTCGATAAAATCAGGTAAGTTAGCGGGTACAGCTTTCACACGAAGTTTACGGTTTACGATACGAAGTACCCCACCATTTTTAACTCCACGAGAATTTCCAGTAATTCGAACTGGAATTTCCATCATCACTTCTTTGTCTGCGAAAGTTTGGTAGAAGTCTACGTGTAAAATACGATCGGTTACCGGGTGGAATTGAATATCTTGTAAGATACATTCTACCTTTGTTCCGTTGTCTAATGCAACTACAACTGTATGTACATTTGGAGTGTACACCAAGTCTTTAAATGCAATTCCTTCTGCCGAAAAGTGAATAGGTGTTTCTCCTCCGTATACTACGCAAGGAACCTTTCCAGCATTACGTAAGGCTTTCGTTGCCGACTTGCCCACGCTTTCTCTTTGAGATCCGTTAATTGTAATCGATTTCATTATAAAGTTTTAAATTAAAAAAAGCCGCTTCCAGTGAAAGCGGCTGCAAATGTATAATTTTTTAACGAAATTAATTCAATGTATCTCGTTTAATTTCTAAGGCTTACATTAAAAATTTAGAGCTAATAGACTTGTTACCATGCACGCTCAACATCACATCAGCAAATAAGTTGGCACAAGTGAGTACTCTTAATTTAGGGCTTTTCTTTTGAAGCGGAATAGAATCGGTCACAATAAGCTCTTCTAATTTAGAATTTTCCAAACGTTCGTAAGCATTTCCGGATAGGATAGGATGCGTGCAAATAGCTCGAACACTTAAGGCTCCACGTTCCATCATAAGATCCGCTGCCTTTGTTAACGTTCCAGCAGTATCTACCATATCATCAACTAATACTACATTTTTACCTTGAACATCACCAATCAATTCCATGTGCGAAATCACATTGGCCTTAGCACGTTGTTTGTAGCAAATTACCACGTCACTTGCCATGGCTTTAGAATAAGCATAGGCACGCTTGCTACCTCCCATGTCAGGGGAAGCAATGGTAAGGTTGTCTAGGTTAAGTTTTTTTAAATAAGGTAAGAAGATGGTAGAAGCAAAAAGGTGATCTACTGGTTTTTCAAAAAATCCCTGAATCTGATCTGCGTGTAGATCCATGGTTATAATTCGAGTCGCCCCTGCGGTTTCCAACATTTTTGCAACCAATTTTGCAGCAATGGGGACACGAGGTTTGTCTTTTCGATCTTGTCGAGCCCACCCAAAATAGGGTAGTACTGCTGTAATGTGCCTAGCTGAAGCTCTTTTGGCCGCATCTAA
>JAHZIZ010000400.1 GCA_022601215.1 Bacteroidota bacterium | reverse complement strand
CTCCCGTACTATTATCCGTAATGACCCAGCCACTATTTTCACCAACTCCATCTCCAACGACACTCACGTCTATTGGATCTCCAGTGCCATCTACACAAATAGAAGTCATGGTCTCGCCGGTCCCTGTGATTTCAATCGCAGCAGCGTCTGCAGGTTCTGTTCTATAAACAGTCACTGGATTGGACAAATCAAAACATCCAACGATATCACTTACATTGTTTCCAGCGGCAATCCCTGTCGTTCCTGTTGCATATCGGATGTACCAGATATCACAAACACCAACTCCGGCTCCATCTAAATCAAAAGGTGGCCCAGGTGGTAACCCTAATATCTCTCCCGTACTATTATCCGTAATGACCCAGCCACTATTTTCACCAACTCCATCTCCAACAACACTCACGTCTATTGGATCTCCAGTACCATCTACACAAATAGAGGTCATGGTCTCGCCGGTTCCTGTGATTTCAATCGCAGCAGCGTCTGCAGGTTCTGTTCTATAAACAGTCACTGGATTGGACAAGTCAAAACATCCAACGATGTCACTTACATTGTTTCCAGCGGCAATTCCTGTCGTTCCTGTTGCATATCGGATGTACCAGATATCACAAACACCAACTCCAGCTCCATCTAAATCAAAAGGTGGCCCAGGTGGCAACCCTAAAATCTCTCCCGTACTATTATCCGTAATGACCCAGCCACTATTTTCACCAACTCCATCTCCAACGACACTCACGTCTATTGGATCTCCAGTGCCATCTACACAAATAGAGGTCATGGTCTCGCCGGTCCCTGTGATTTCAATCGCAGCAGCGTCGACATCACAGTTGTAAGCAGAAATAGTGAAGTTCCCCATATTCGGAGTGCCAAAATCCCAAACTCTAACATAGAGTAAGGTCCCTGGTGTTTGACCTACAAGATTAATGAGAGAAGATAAACCTCCACCTCCATCATCATTACAAGCCACTAAGCTAAACGCCCCAATAGATCCGGAATAAATAGCGATTGCGGTATCAATAACCGGAGTAGGTTCTAATCGAGTACGGACCTCAACGGCACCTGAAGCTGGAACGATAAAATTGAACCAAACATCGGCTCCTTGATAACCACCGCATCCCGGTGCTGGTATTGAAGGATCCGCAATCTCGGAGCCCGTGGCACCAAAATTATTCCCTATGACAGGATTGGCTTCAAAGAAAGCCCCTACTGTTAAAGGCACGGCACTATCAGGATCGTCGGCTTGGGCGTAACTTGCACCCACAAAAATGAGTAAGCATACTCCTAGGATAATTTTTTTCATCTTTTCTATTTTTTTTGTTATGTCACAAATCTAGAAATAGACACAACCAAAAAATGTAAGCTAGCTTACATTAGAAAAGATGTTAGGGAGATTTTAACGTTTATTTTTTCTTAAGATCCAGTTTTTCAGCAAAATAGTCGCAGAAATCTCGCATAGTAGCACTCATTTTTTCATCGCTAGTGGCACGTTCAAAAGTATCGGCCATAGCCGTTAAGGTTTGATGAAAAAATACTTTCATTTCATCAAGAGGCATATCTTTAGTCCAAAGATCAATTCGCAGTGCTTCCTTCGATTTTGGATCCCAAACAGACAATAGTACTGCCTTCGATTCCATTTCATCTACTCCTCCATCGGGTGCTGACCAATGCAATGTTTCCGGTATTTTATTTTCATCTAGGCCTACCGTTAATTTTATTTCTGAAGTATGTTCGCTCATTTCTTTGGCTTGTATTTAGAATTTTTAAAAAGTATCTCAGGACTTAAGCGCATTAATTCTTCCAATGGAATATCATTGTTATCCACATAAGATCTCACCATTTGCCATCCTATATATCGTCCTATCATACCTGGTGAGTCATTATCTAACTCTAAATTAAATTTAGAGAATGGTGCTGGGTTAATAAAACGGCTCGGCAATTTTGCATCTGTACTATATAATATCTCCTTTTCCACAAAGTAACGCCAGATATCAGATTCGTTTTCTTTTGCCCATGCCAATTCAGCTTCGGTATATCCTATTTTATTAGCATCACTTACTTCTGGCAACCATAAATCCTTTAGATATAATTCTTTTCCGAAGTAAATCATTTGTGCTAACAAAGAACGCTGTTTTGGTATCGAAATATAGGATCTAGAATAAGCAGTAGCTACATCAGAAATAATCATTTCGGGTTTCATGTGCTTCACAATATATCTAGATAAATCTACGTAGAAAGGATGCTCACTTCCTAAATAAGTATCTAACTCAATAACCAAAACATCTTTTTGTGCAATCACTTTTGTCTTATAATCCACATCGCTCGTAGTAGTGTACACCTTGGGAACCTTAAAACCGCCATAATAGTAAGAAACATGTTGAAATAAAGAAGCAAGTTCTTCTGCTAGCTCATTTTCGGAAGGAAACTGAGATAATACTGCCTTATTTAGGCCTATTTGAAGTGTGTCGGAAATACGTTGTTCCCAAATACTATCTGGATATTGCTTAGGAAAAAACATAGGATACTCCTTTTTCAAACTTGGTAAATCCGCCAAGCTAGCCTCAGCAAACACCTTATCGAACCTTACAATTTCAATATCAATAGGGATAGCTGCGATTTCTTTTTCTAGTTCGGACTTAGATTCACAAGCACTAATTGTAAGTCCTATCAATAAAAATCCAACTATATTTTTAAAAATCCAATAATTCATACGTTTGTAACGGTGCATTCTTTTTTTAATTTTAGTTTTCACGTACTTTTGTGTTGCAAAGGTATCACTATTCCTATTTAAACTCCTATAAAAATGCAAACGGAAAAAGTAACAGAGTACATCGTAAATTGGTTAAAAGAATATGCTATAAATGCCAAAATGAATGGCTTTGTGGTTGGAGTTAGTGGGGGAATTGACAGCGGAGTCACCTCAACCCTATGTGCTATGACTGGTTTCCCTACGCTTTGTGTGGAAATGCCTATACATCAGGCAGCATCTCAGGTAACACGAGCGCAAGAGCATATTGCGCAACTCAAAGAACG
>JAHZIZ010000399.1 GCA_022601215.1 Bacteroidota bacterium | reverse complement strand
TTTATAATATTTATTTACTGCTCTATACTCTTAGCTTTAAAAATTGACAATTCATTGTCTTTAAAAGCAGCTGTTACCTCGATGGGATTACAGCAAATCTCACAATCTTCCACATATGTAGCCCTTACAGATGGGTCCAATAACATGGAGATTGACTCCCAGCAATATGGACATTGAAAAAAGTGTTCTATCATCGAGTTTTAATTTCCTGCAAGCTCTAATGCCGCGGTGACCTCTTCCCATTGCTCCATAAGAGATTCTAGTTGCTTTTTCTTCCCTTGGTAATCATCAAAGAAATTAGACTGAGCAATTGTCTCCTCATAATTGATAGAAAGTGCTACATCAATCTCTTTAATTTCACGCTCCAACTTGTTAATAGTAGCCTCTACTTTACTGAGTTTATTTTGAAGAGATTTCAACTTTTTCTGTTGTTCATAGCTCTGCTTACCTGACGCAGTCTGTTTCTTTTCTTTCTTTTCTGAAACTGTTTTCTTTTCGGCTTCACGCATATTCTGCAAATTTCTCTGTTCCAAGAAATATTCTACATCACCTAAATACTCTTTGATTTTTTGATCCTTAAATTCATACACCTTATTAGTAAGTCCTTGTAAAAAATCACGATCGTGAGATACAAGTATAAGTGTTCCTTGAAAATTCATCAAGGCCTCTTTGAGTACGTTTTTAGATTTAATATCTAAGTGATTGGTAGGTTCATCCATCACCAATACATTGAACGGTTGCAGAAGTAACTTTGCCAAGGCGAGACGATTTCGTTCTCCCCCTGAGAGCACTCGAACATACTTATCGACCTCCTCACCTCTAAACAAAAAAGCTCCAAGAATATCACGAACTCGAGGTCTGGATTTCTCATCCGCGGCATCCAGCATAGTATCTTCTACTGTTTTACTTCCGTCTAGATACTCAGCCTGATTCTGCGCAAAATACCCTATCTGTACATTGTGACCTAATGCCACCGTGCCTGTAAAATCAATATCGCCAACAATCATTTTAGCCAAAGTTGATTTCCCTTGGCCGTTCTGTCCAACAAAAGCGGTCTTACTGTCTCTCTCTATCAACAAATCAACATCGGTGAGCACTTGATTATCTCCATATCGTTTGGCTGCCTTCTCTGCCGTCACAACTACTTTCCCCGGCGTTACTGAGATAGGAAAACGTAAGGTCATCACAGAATTATCATCCTCATCAACTTCGATACGATCGATTTTATCGAGTTTCTTAATAAGCGACTGCGCCATGGTGGCCTTAGATGCCTTTGCCCTAAACTTTTCAATCAATTTTTCGGTTTGTTCTATTTGCTTCTGCTGGTTTTTTTGAGTAGCCAGCTGCTGTTCTCTCAACTCCTTTCTTAGCACTAAATATTTTGAATAGGGTTTTGGATAATCATATATCTTCCCAAGCGAAATCTCAATGGTACGATTGGTCACATTATCCAAAAACATCTTATCGTGAGAAACCAATACAACCGCCCCAGCGTAATTATTTAAAAAATCCTCCAGCCATAAAATAGATTCAATGTCTAGGTGGTTCGTTGGCTCATCGAGAAGTAAAATATCATGATTTTGCAATAACAGTTTTGCCAATTCAATACGCATCCGCCATCCTCCTGAAAAAGTTTCGGTGACCTTACTAAAATCTTCCCTATTAAAACCCAGCCCCTGCAGAATACGTTCTGTCTCACCTTGATAATTGTATCCTCCATGAATTTCATATTGATGCTGCACTTCATTTAGATCAATCATCAACTGATTGTAGCCCTCACTCTCATAGTCTGTTCGCTCTGCCAACTGGGTATTGATGTCTTCCAATTGCTTTTCCAACTTTTTAATTTCGGTAAAGGCCTCATAAGACTCTTCTAGGACAGTTCGCCCTTTTGTAAAGTCAATATCCTGTTTTAAAAATCCGATTGAGATTTCTTTATCGGTAGCAATAGCTCCTTCATCGTATTCTTGTTCTCCCGAAATAATACGGAGCAAAGTAGACTTTCCAGCACCATTTTTACCCACCAATCCAACTCTGTTTCCAGGGGAAAGCATAAAAGTGATTCCCTCAAATAAATAAGACCCCTGGAAGGAAACCGAAAGGTTATGAACATTTAACATATGCGTATAAATAAAAGTTATAATATGCTGTTAGCAATCGGTGCAAAGATGCTTAATTTTGTACTGCAAAAAAAACGTACCATGGCTTTATTAAAAGGCACCAAGCTTTACAGTATTTTGACAGGAAGTTGCCCTGTATGTCAAAGTGGAAAAATGTATCAAAGTAGCAACGCCTATAAGTTTTCTGAAACCCTTAAAATGCATGAGCGTTGTCCTCATTGCGCAACTAAGTTTAAAATAGAACCTTCCTTCTTTTATGGAGCAATGTACGTAAGCTACGGCGTGGGAATTGTCTTTGCAATTGCCGCATTTCTGATAGCATATCTAATCTTAGAACTAAATCAGTTTTACTCGTTTTTGGCTATCATTGGCACCTTGATGATTTTGCTCCCAGTGATTTTGCGCCTGTCACGAAATATCTGGATCAATTTCTTTTTCAAATATGACCCTACAAAAAACGCCTGATGGAAAGTTCATTGGGTAGTTGCAACCCAGTCTCTATATGATCATAGATCATATTAGAGAGTTTAGGAGCCATTAGCAAGCCACGAGCACCCAAACCATTAAAAAAGTAAATAGGCTCCTTAGAAAGCGCCCCAAGCAATGGTCTTCTATCTTTTACGGTAGGTCGTATTCCCGCCACTTGATGTTCCACTGTATATGGGCAATTCAATATTTTTGAAACCGCTTCCATGAGTTGCGTTTTTCCTTTTGAGGTTACATCATACGTTGTATCTCCATGGGCAAAGGTGGCTCCAATTTTATACAAATCGTCTCCCAGTGGAATGATAAAATAAGGGCCTTTTAGAACGGAATCTAATTGTAGTTCTTTAGACTTAATAATTATGTATTCACCCTTTTTTGGAACCAGTGCTTCGACGGTAAAAAAAGGATTTTCCAATACCTGAGCTCCTTCTGCAAAAACGATACGTTTTGCAGACAAGTTTTTATAGATAACTCCATTCGGAGTTATCTGAAGCTTATCATAGTCAAAACGTTCAGAATGTAAGCGCCCATTAGCAATCATTTGTTTCTTAAAAGCATCTACTAATTTCTGAGTATCAACCCGAAGTGCCTGTTTTACAGTTCCAAAACCAAAAGGCCCTAGCACACCTGGTTGGCTTTCCGTAATTAGAGAAGTGGATAGAAATGATGACAACGAAACCTTATCGCTCGCTACTAACCAATCGTTTTGTTCTTGAGGGTTTGCTAATATTCTATGTAAATCTATTTCAGAAAAGAAAGTAGTTTCTAATCTTTTGGAAAGATGTTGATAAAAAGTAGTAGCCTCTTTAAGAAAATCGGCAGCTCCCCATGCCAAAGTAAACCTCTTTAACACTACAGGGTTTACAACGCCCCCCGCAACCGTAGTTGCCGTATGTTCGGACGAATCAAATACCATAAATGATGAATCATGTCGCTCTAACTGTTCACAAAAGGACAGTCCAGCAATTCCAAGACCTATTACAATGTAATCTACTTCTTTCATTTAAGTTGTAAAAATAAGAAAGCCCAACGCTAAAGCTATGGACTTTAAAATAAAAAACCCTCCGTCGCTAAAGCTCTGGAGGGTTGTATGTTTCACTTTAAAACTATTAGTAGTTCCAAAGGTCAATTTCAATATTACGAATCTGCTCTTTAATACGATCGCTTTCCAATAACTGCATTAATGCGTTGTCATTGATATATTCAGCTACGCCACGATCTCCTTGAACATTGTCCTCTTTGTATACCACACCGTGGAAACGTCTTGAGTTTAACAAGTGATCATAAGAAATAGGCTGTGATGTATTCTTTCTATTAAAGGCCTTTGATTCATGCAACACTTTACGTGCTCCAGGGAACCATACCCAAAATAAATCTACAGACGCATCAATACCTTCGTCTTCAAAAGCCTTAGAACGTGCTTCATTTGCTACGGGACAAATACCTAACATTCGGTATCTTAATTCTCCCTGACGCTTATCAAGGTACCAATATCCACGTGCTTTCCATGCTTGAATATCTCCAGCATCTAAAGTAAATTCCCGAATATATTCTGGATCTACAAAACCTTCAGCATTGTATTGCTCAATACCTAAATCTGTAGTATCTCTGTACACTAAGGAAGCACCTAGATCGTCTAAAGTTCTCTTTTCAGTAAAGTAAGAATCGGCATAAACATCTTGGATGTCACCCGTTCTTATTCCCTTCACCAACACATCATATAACGAACGTCTTTCAGATCCGATGTTGTTGGTATCGATTGGGTAATACAACGGGAAATTCACTCTCTCGTCAAGGTCAATATACTCCCAAGTAGTTTTAGACCAAAGCACATCTCGCTCATCCACGTAACCGTATGGCAACGGCTGATCGTTATCATAAGCAATCTGCTCTTCTGTCTTTACCCCAATCTCTTCGGGAGTTTTGGCATTTAAGATGTTAATCTGCGCAGTAGCGCTTACACCTAATAAAAGGCCAATTCCAGTTAAAACAACATGTCTCAAATTCATAAAACGAAATTTTACTTTTTAGTTTGTTAACTCAATACAGATTGGAGATATCTTCTTCAATTTGTAACCAGAGTTGTTTGCAATTTTAGCAGTGATGTCGAAAATCTGTACAGTTTCTCCTCGCTTAGCTCTCTTTAGTGCGTTGCTCGCAGGTCCATTTAGTTTTCTTCCATTTACTGTTACTGTAGGCTGTCCAGACACTTTGAATTTAAATCCTGTAACATTTAAGTTAAGATCAAAATCGAAGTCTTCAAGCATAGCGCCAACACTAGATCTTTCCAATCCTTGACGTTGCATACGTACACATCCACCGTTTCCAGTTTCTCCACGAATGGTTCCTGTTGGACGAGGGATATCTTTAATACGAAACTCAGAAGTAGTATTCACAACTTGACCATCAGGCAAGGTACCTCTAGCCGAAATAGCCACGGTCTTTCCTTTACCAGGAGTCATACTGTATTTACTCCCAGACGACTTAGTTAATCCAGCTCCTGAAGCAGAAACCTTATTATCTGGTATTCCAGGGATTGAAATAGTCATTGGGTTCACTACCCCACGATATACTACGTTCATCTTATCGGCAGCAATTACCGCAGCATTAGGCTTAGAAATTGTAGCAAAACCAGTTTTAACTGGCACCTCTACTTCGTCTCCACCTTCTCCATAGTATAAGAATCCTTCAATCTTGTGATCTCCAGGAGATCCAGCACGTACATTTAGTTTTACGGCACCTCCTTCAATAGTATAGTCTGTATCTTTTACTAATTTTCTTCCATCTAAGGTCAATTCTTCTCTCTTAGGTTGTGTACTAGCATCCGTACGTCCTAACATGATCGATCCATCAAATGTCTCACCAGAGTAGTAGGCTGATTTAGAAGCATTCATCAACGTAGAATAGTTACTGAAAGATAAGGCAGCAGCTTGCTTTCCAGAAAGCATTTTAGACAA
>JAHZIZ010000398.1 GCA_022601215.1 Bacteroidota bacterium | reverse complement strand
AGGCCTATACTGGGGATCTAGGTGGTATTTCAATAAATCTAGTTCGAACTATCGACAACACTCTTAGTTTTCAAGTACCTCAGGATGTTTCCGCAGGGACACAACAGCTTATCATTACGGGTTTACCAAATTTAGTGGTGAATTATGATGTGATGGCGACTGAATTAGAAGGTACTCCTGAAGAAGTGCTAACTGATTTTTTTTCGGGTTTAACTGCATACCGAGCGGGTTTAAGTAATAATGAGAATGATACGGAAGTTGAGAATTATTTTATTGGTTTCGATGGTTATTACAATGAGGCCAATACCTTAGAGAGAGAACAAATGGCACTCTTTTACCAGGCTAACAAACAAATGGTCGATGATTTACTGGCTCCCAACTTTACAGGGAATCAGGAGTTGACAGACAATCAGCTGTTAGTGGCTTATTTGGCTTCGGTTTTAATCGCTTCTGACGCTATCGTGGTTGGAGGAGCGGCATTGCAAACTGGAAATCTTCCCGCGGCCTCTATCGCCACTGGTGTTTCAATTATAGCATGGACAGCTGCTTGGGCTTTTTATGACGAATTTCAGCAAAGAAAAATTAAAGTTGTGGGAGGTGCTATTGACGGTATTACTTCTGAATTAGATAACCTTCAGAATAATTTCATTGAATTAAATCATTCGGAAACAAGTTCTTTTTCTTTTGAAGAAAATAGTCGAGATATCATTGCAAATGATCAGTCATCTGGAAATTCAAACTTGAATAGCTATTTTGAGAGAAATGATGTTTTTAACGGGGCTATCAACACGTTAAATGCCGTGATTGAATTTGTAAATGACAATATTTGGTTTTCAAATATTCCAACCAAAGCATTACTTACGGTTCCAGACAGTCAGCCGTTGCAAACAGATCCTGCGAGCCAGGAGTATTTTGATAATTTTCAGTTTAGTACAAGTGATTCTAATGTGACAATTGATCAAATTTCCTTTGATAATGGTCAAATCTCTATGCGAGCTTATTTGACCAATCCAGATCAGGTTAATGAGTATTTAGATACCACCTTAGACTATACCTATCAGGACGATTTTAACCAGGGGAGTGGTTCGTTTCCGGTTAGGGTAAATAATGAAGTTTTTGATTATCAAGGTACTTGGATACGTTACTTATTAAACCCAGATGGATCTAATCATCAAATTGATAGGATAATATTTGATGAATTAGGTAATGCAGATTTTAGGGAAGCGGATTATCTAGATGGAAATGGGTACCAAATTGTTGAGAATATGATGAATATTTCTTACGCTAACGGACAGTTGATCTTAAGGAACCTATTTTTTGGAACGGCTAACTCTTATGAGGTATTACAAGTAGATGACACCGTATTTTTCAGGGATGGAGCGGAGCTTCACAGACAATAGATTACCTGGTTGATAATGAACAAAAAGCCTCATCGACAGATGAGGCATTTTTATTTCAGAAATCAATATAGACTAGTAGTACGTAAACCTTCTTACCTTACTAATATGTTTTGCTAGTCTAATTACCTGGTGGCTGTATCCGTATTCGTTATCATACCATACATAGATTACGGCATTCTTTCCATCTTTCGTAACAATGGTTGCATTACTGTCAAAAATGGAAGGCGCAGAAGATCCAACAATGTCACTAGAAACTAATTCATTGTTTAGGCTGTATTTAATCTGCTCAACAAGATCACCTTCTAAAGCGTATTTCTTCATAATAGCATTTAACCCATCCACTGAGGTTGGGTTCTCTAATTCTAACTTTAAGATAGCCAAAGATCCATTAGGAACAGGAACACGAATGGCGTTAGAGGTTAGCTTTCCTTCAAAAGAGGGTAAGGCTTTACTCACTGCTTTTCCAGCTCCAGTTTCAGTAATAACCATGTTTAAGGCAGCAGCACGTCCACGACGGTACTTCTTATGCATATTGTCTACCAAGTTCTGGTCATTTGTATAGGCATGGATGGTTTCCAAGTGGCCTTGTACCACTCCTAAACTATCTTCGATAGCTTTTAAAACAGGTGTAATGGCATTGGTTGTACAAGAAGCAGCAGAAAATACGTTTAAATCTTCAGGGCTGTTTTCTAAATGATTTACACCGTGTACGATATTTGGAATTCCTTTTCCTGGAGCCGTTAGCAAGACCTTGCTAGCTCCGTTAGGAACTAAATGGCGTTCTAGGGCTTCCTTATCTCTAAAAGCACCCGTGTTATCAATGACTAAGGCGTCATTAATACCATAGGTTGTATAGTCAATTTCTTCGGGGCCGTTGGCTGAGATAATGTGAACCGTAGTTCCATTAATAATAAGTGCTTTATTTTCAACATCAATGCCAACGGTACCAGGGAAGTCTCCATGTACCGAATCATATTGCAATAAAGAGGCTCTTTTTTCCAGTACGGTTTTATCTACAGCACCACGAGTTACAATGGCACGTAGGCGCATCTGATTTCCTTTTCCAGTGCGCGTCATTAACTCTCTAGCGAGTAAACGACCTATACGCCCAAAACCATATAAAACAACATCTTTGGGTTGGATATCCTTCTGTTCCTTTGCATTTTTTAACTTGTCACTTACAAAAGCAACAGCATCTTGGTACTTATTGTCTTCTAAGTGATATTCATAGGTGAGTTTTCCAATATCCAGTTTGGCAGGAGGGAAGTTCAATGTTTTGATGGCTTGCGCAATTTCTACACTATCAAAAATGGAGATGGGTTTCTGAACAAATTCACCGGCATACTCATGTAAGTTTAAAATTTCACTTACGTTGCGATCAATTAGTTGGTTGCGGAAAAGCACCAACTCAATAGACTTGTCATACCAAAGATCACTTACAATCTTTATAAACTCTACCGTGGCTTTTCTGCGATCGGTTTGAAAAGAAAGTTCTTTTTCATAAACTTCATCAAAACTCATAGTTGTGTTGTTTTAAATTTCCGAATTTCTTCGGAAGATTAGGGTTTGAAAATTTTTGCAAAAATAGAGAAACTAAAACGTTTTCGAAGTCTAAAATTCTATTAAAATTAATAGCCCTCTAAATCCGTCAAGACTAGAGGGCTATTTCTTCAGAAAAACTAGTAAAACCTATCTGAAGATAAATGAGCTTATTTCTCCACTTCGTTCTATAAAGGTGATTTTTAGAGGATCACCATAACTACGTCTGTCTAATACCCGTCGCGCATCATCGATATTGTCAACATTGACGTCGTTTATTTCGGTAATAATGGATCCTTCTAAGTCATAACCTTTCATTTCTTTACTCAAAATACGATTCACTATGACTCCATTTTCGAGATTGCGTTTTCTAAGTTCTGAAGAAGAGGCGTTTTTTAATTCCAAACCGAGCTCCTGCATTTCGTATACTTCCAATTTGACCAACGTAACCGGAATGACCCGCTTAGTACCATCTCTTAAGACGGTAACATCTACAATGTCGTCGGGTCTTTTACCTCCTAAATAGCCAGTGAGATCTGAAAATTTTGCAATCTTGTATCCATCGATGTTTTTGATAATATCCCCTTTTCTAATTCCGCTTTTGTCAGCGCCACTTCCAGTTTCTATAGCAGAAACATAGACACCTTCTGTTTCGTCGGTATTAAATTGTTTTCTAACATATGGAGTGTCGAGACCACCTCCTTGAATACCTAAAATCCCTTTTTGGACATTACCGTATTCCATGATATCTTCTACTATTTTACGAGCGGTGTTTGATGGTACTGCGAATGAATATCCTACATAAGAACCAGTTTCACTGGTAATGGCTGTATTTATTCCTATGAGTTGGCCTTGGTTGTTAACTAATGCTCCTCCACTATTCCCACGATTTACGGCGGCATCGGTTTGTATAAATGACTGGGAGTTACCATCAAACTCGTTGAGATCTCTTGCCTTGGCACTTACAATTCCAGCAGTTACGGTAGAAGTGAGATTGAACGGGTTTCCAACAGCAAGTACCCATTCTCCAATTTTCACATCGTTAGAGTCAGCAAAAGGGACAAAGGGTAATGCTTCGGTAGCATCAATTTTAATCAAGGCAATATCCGTTGTAGGATCGGTACCAATAAGTTGTGCTTCATAGGTTTTATTGTTGTTCAACGTTACGGTAAGTTGGGTAGCATTATCAATCACATGATTGTTGGTGATAATATATCCATCTGGACTCACGATCACGCCACTTCCAGTACCTACCATTGGACGTGGTTGGGTGCGCCCCATAAAAATATCACGAATACTCTGCGGTCCAGTACCTTCTGTTGTGTTTTTAACGTGCACAACTGCGTGCACCGTTTTTTCCGCGGCTTTTGTAAAATCAATGGATGAATTGTTGGTGTTAAGTCCCGAATAGTTAGTAGGAATGAGAGCAGGTGATTCTTCTTGCAAGTTCACCATTTGAGGAGACTCTTCAATAAAAAGTTTATATCCTCCTAATGTCATAGCGCCTGCAACCAGCGCTACTGCGAATAAACGAATGGTTTGTTTCATAAATATACTTTTTAGATTACATACTTCAGTAAAATAACAATCAAAAGACGATTCTATTGTTTAATAGTTTCTTAATTAACTACTATTTAACAGCTTGCTATCCCGCGGTAGAATCTGGGGTTTTCATACCTTTGTTATCATATATGGCGTTAGAATTTTACAAATACCAAGGAACAGGTAATGATTTTGTCATGATAGACAATCGAGCCTTACATTTTAGCAAGACAAATACTGAAGCGATTGCACATATTTGTAATAGAAGATTTGGTGTGGGAGCGGATGGTCTCATTCTTTTAGAGAATCATTCGTCTCTTGATTTTAAGATGGTGTACTACAATGCCGATGGGAATGAGAGTTCTATGTGTGGAAATGGTGGGCGTTGCATCGTTCAGTTTGCGCATTTTCTTGGGATAATTGGTGAATGCACCAGTTTTGAAGCTATTGACGGAATTCATGAGGCTCGTCTCAATGGTGTTGAGGTGTCCCTAAAGATGAGTCCAGTAAGTGCTTTGGTAGATAAGGGAGAAGCATGTTTCTTGGATACAGGTTCTCCACATCATGTGGTGCTTGTTGATGGAGTGAAAGATTATGATGTTTATAAGGAAGGCCAACAAATTAGAAATGAAGTATATGGTGTGGATGGTGCGAACGTGAATTTTGTGAGCCAGGTTGCTGCCAATCGCTTCGATGTACGAACTTTTGAAAGAGGGGTGGAAGATGAAACCTTATCTTGCGGAACGGGCGTGACCGCGGTGGCGTTAGCGATGCATTATAAAGAGCTGACATTGGCAAATGAAATTATGTTGGAAACTCTTGGCGGCACCTTGAAAGTTTCATTTGAAGTACATGGGGAAGGATATCGGAATATTTATTTAACAGGGCCTGCTAAACAGGTGTTTAAGGGGGTGTTATGAGTACGCTACAGGGTGAACATATAGTCTTAAGAGCTTTGGAGCCAACGGATCTAGAATTATTATTTCAATTAGAAAATGATGAGTCTGTTTGGGAAATTAGTAATACTACAACTCCTTATTCTAAGTTTGTATTGAAGCAATACTTAGACAATGCTCATCGGGATATTTATGAAATTAAGCAATTGCGATTAGTGATATGTGTTACAAAAACTACAGAGCCTATAGGCTTTATTGATGTATTCGATTTTGACCCCAAAAATAGACGTGCGGGGGTAGGTGTTGTGGTTTTTTCTCATAATCACCGTCAGAAAGGCTATGCAGCCGAGTCATTGAAGCTCTTGTGTAATTATGCTCGGGTTCATTTAGATTTGCATCAGCTATACGCTAATATCACCGAAGATAATATTATGAGTATTCGGTTATTTGAAAAAGCTGGTTTCGTGAGAGCTGGAATTAAAAAAGATTGGATTGCCGTGCAAGGCAGTTTTAAAAACGAATTATTATATCAATACATCTATGAGTAATATTAAAAAAGTAGTGGTGGCCGTATTATTAATTGGCCTAGTTTTTATGGCAGGATTCGCCTATTATGTATACAATAGTGTGTTCGTGTCAAATACCGCCTTTAATAATGAAGAGGCGCATATTTATATTCCCACAGATGCTCAATTTAAAGATGTTTTGGAAGAATTACGTCCTTTATTAGAGAATGATATCTCCTTTGAAGCTGTTGCCAACAGAAAGAAATATCCTGTGAATATTAAACCGGGGCATTATATTATCAAGAAGGGGATGAACAATAACGACATTGTGAACGTAATAAGAAGCGGAAATACTCCAATTACCATTAAGTTTAATAATCAGGAGCGTCTTGAAAATCTTGCGGGACATATTGCCAATCAGATCGAGACGGATAGTAGTAGCATTCTTGCAGCGATGAAGGACCCGGCCTTTTTAGAAAAAAGTGGTTTTACCAAAGAAAGTGCTATCGGGATGTATATACCTAATAGTTATGAGGTCTATTGGAATGCATCTGGCGAGAGTTTTAGAGATAAAATGTTAGAAGAATACAATCGTTTTTGGACTACCGTGCGAAATGAAAAGGCGAAAGCAGTGGGGCTTAGTAGAGATGAAGTAATGTCTCTGGCTGCCATAGTGCAGAAGGAAACAGCTAAAGTAGATGAACGACCAAGAGTTGCGGGAGTATATGTAAACCGAATTAAAAAAGGAATGCCTCTTCAGGCTGATCCCACTGTGATTTACGCAAAAAAACTTGCCGAAGCCAATTTTGACCAGGTGATCAAACGAGTTTTGTATAAAGACCTTGAAAATGAATCTCCTTACAATACCTATAAACATACAGGAGTGCCTCCTGGTCCAATTACCATGCCTGATATTACCGCAGTGGATGCCGTCCTCAATTACGAAAATCACGGCTACTATTACTTTGTAGCGGATGTACAGAACTTTGGTTACCATAAATTTGCCAAAACCTTAGCCCAGCACAATAGAAATCGTCAAGAGTATGTGCGATGGATCAATAATCAAGGGGTAAATCGTTAAAATTCATTGTCTTTTTTTCCGTTATCGGACAAATTCATCTTCTTATCGAATAGTAGGAAAATAACTACAATATAATATTCGATTGTAGTCTATTTCCTATATGTTTGTGTTGTCCTGTTGTTAATAAGCCAGTTAACTACTTTTTAGTACACCCAGATCTTCCTACCCTTTCTCTACGTAAATTTGTTACGGATTTGTTAATGAAAGTGCCATCAAAACGATGTTTTTTGTGATTTTAACAATGTTTAACACATAAAGCTGAGTATTTTTAAAATAAGTTGTACTTTTGCACGCTCAAATAAAAGTAGGTTTTTTCTACTTAGAATTTTGAATCTATGAAACGTAGTGTATTGCGAATCAGTCTCATAATATCTGTTGTGTTTTTTATAACAACAGGTTTCTCATCCCGAAGTGGTGTGGATCTTTCACACTATATCGTGACTGAAGAGGCTTTCTGTTATAATGTGCCTAATCAAGATGAGGTAAGCGAAGTAATGGAGGAGGCTCCCTTTCAGTTATTTTTAGGTAAAACCTATGTTGGTTTTAAAGAAGCGGTCGGATTTAAAGAATCCCAAGGACGTTATACAGTAATAAATAAGTTTGGTTATATGGGTAAATACCAGTTTGGAAAATCGACCCTACACATGATTGGAATTTATAACACCCAGAGCTTCTTAAACGATACGCGTCTGCAAGAGGAGGCGTTTAACGCAAACGTGTCTCGTAATAAATGGATTTTACGAAGAGATATTAAACGTTTTGAAGGTAGATATATTCAAGGTGTTAAGGTTACTGAATCTGGAATTCTAGCAGCTGCACATTTAGCGGGGGCTGGTAATGTAAAGAAATTTTTAAGGAGTGGAGGTGCCATCAATTTTGAAGATGCCTTTGGAACTTCAATCAGATATTATTTGAAGAAATTTTCTGGCTATGATACCTCTTTTATTGTAGCTAATAAAAAAGCGAAAGTAATATAGTTTACTTTTGAATAATGAATAGGGTGGGTCTTTTATTGAGATCCACTTTTGTTTTTTTCCAACTTTCTATAGTCTGAGTTCGTATGTATTCTGAAGGGAGTGTTATGTCGCAGGCTACGCACAATCTTGTTTGAGGTT
>JAHZIZ010000397.1 GCA_022601215.1 Bacteroidota bacterium | reverse complement strand
TGTATTATCTTTAGAAAAATTTAATGCATGACTTCAGAAGAAATCTACAGCCAACTAAAAGAAATTATTACCGTATACCTTCCTGAAGACGTTTCCGTAGAAAACATCACAGAAAACAGTCATTTAATGAATGAATTAAATATTAATTCGTCTCATCTGGTGGATGTAGTGTTGGATGTAGAAGATGCGTTTAATATCGAAATTAAAGATACCGAACTCGAGCAGATGGATACTGTATCCAGTGCTATTGCGATTATAAAAGAAAAAACCAACTAACTACATACTGCATGGAAGCTTTTTTTACTGCCGAAAATTTAATCACTTTGTTTTTACTCATCCTGTTACAGGGCGTTTTGGGAATAGACAATTTGTTGTATATCTCCATTGAATCAAAACGTGCTCCATTGGACCAACAGGCCAGAGTGAGAAAGATTGGTATTGGTGCTGCAATTGTTTTAAGAATTGTCTTATTATTTGTGCTTTTGGAGCTAATTGCATTGTTTCAGGATCCTTGGATTATTCTTAAAGAGAATGGTGTTTTTGAGGGTAGTTTTAACCTGCATAGTATCATTATTCTTTTTGGAGGTGTTTTTATTATGTATACCGCAGTGAAAGAGATTTGGCATATGATGGTAATTCACGATGGGCCTTCTAAAGAAGATAAGCCCAAATCGGTTACTAACATTATCATTTCTATCATCATCATGAATTTGGTGTTTTCATTCGATTCAATTTTGGGGGCCATCGCCTTAACAGATGTCTTTGTAACGATGGCTATTGCTATTGTCGCTGGCGGAGTGTTAATGATTTGGCTGTCGGGTCATGTGACCGAATTTCTAAAGAAGAATAGAATGTATGAGGTGCTAGGACTTTTTATTCTTTTAATAGTTGGGATCATGTTACTTTCTGAAGGAGGACATTTGGCCGACCTGCATATTTTTGGTGCCGAAATTACCGCCATGAGTAAGGCTACTTTCTATTTTGTGATTGCTGTCTTGGTAATTATTGATTTGATTCAAAGTCGTTATCAGAAAAAGTTAAGCAAGGAAATCAACGAGGAGATTCAATAGGATGTTCGAAGTGGAGTTTCCAGTACTGAATCCACAGGTATTGGCTGTAAAGCTTACTGCCAAAGGAGAGCGTAGTGTAAGAAGTCATCACCCTTGGATTTTTAGTGACAGCATTGAAAAAGTCAATAAAAAAGGAGTTTCAGGAGACTTAGCAATTATCTTTAGTCATGCTAAGAATAAAGCGATAGGAGTGGGGTTGTACGACCCAGATTCTCCCATTCGAATTAAGATGATTCATTTTGATAGTGGCGCTAGAGTGGATGACACCTTCTTTTTAGAAAAAATACAATTCGCATTTTCACTTCGGAAGTCATTATTGCAAACTCAAACCAACAGCTATCGCTTGCTTTTTGGTGAAAATGATGGGTTCCCTGGTTTTATAGCCGATGTATACGATACAGTTTTAGTGGTGAAACTGTATTCTGCAATTTGGTTTCCTTATCTCGAGGTAATTGTTAAGCACTTGATTTCCATTTCTGGTGTTGATTGTGTGGTGTTACGATTGAGTAGAAATGTGCAGCAAAATAACAGTCATTCTATGCTAGACGGCATGGTATTGTATGGCTCACTAGAGAATCCGGTTGTTCCTTTTGTGGAGCATGGAGTCCATTTTTCGGCCCATGTTATTAAAGGGCATAAGACTGGTTATTTCTTAGATCATAGAGATAATAGGAGGCGAGTAGGAGTACTTTCTAAGGGTAAAAAGGTGTTGGATGTATTTAGTTATGCCGGAGGCTTTTCGGTACATGCTCTGGCTAAAGGCGCCACGGAAGTAACCAGCCTAGATATCAGCAAACAGGCCTTGGAAATTGCATTGGAAAATGGAAAGTTAAATGACTGTTTGGGAAGGCATCAAGTTATCGCTGGTGATGCTTTTGTTGAGATGGAGCGACTTATTAGCGAAGGCAAGCAATACGATGTTGTGGTAATAGATCCGCCGAGTTTTGCAAAAAGCGCTAAAGAAACAGCATTGGCTAGAAAGAAATATGCTCAATTAGCTAGTTTAGGAGTTCAATTAACGGCTGCATCTGGAATGTTAGTGTTAGCTTCGTGTTCGTCGCGAGTGCTAGCCGTAGATTTTTTTAGAATCAATACCGAATCAATTAAGGCGTCTCAGAGAAATTTTAAGGTGTTAGATAAGACCTATCATGATACCGACCATCCCATTACTTTTCCAGAAGGAGCCTATCTTAAATGTGGGTATTATCGGCTAGATTAGTATTAAACTAGTAGGGATAATAGTCCGACGCTTGTAATCCCAACCAAGGCTAAAAGAGTCGTCATAACGGTCCAGCTTCGAAAGGTTTGTTTTTCAGTCATCCCTAAATATTTACTCACCAACCAGAATCCAGAGTCATTCACATGGGACAATATAGAAGCTCCGGAGGCGATAGCTATCACGAGCAAAGCCGTGTCCATTGGATTCATTGAAGCTCCCGTGAGCACAGAGGCTGTTACTCCAGCGGCCGTAATCATGGCAACGGTTGCCGAGCCTTGAAGGATTCGTACTAAGGCAGCAACAATAAAGGCTACAGCGAAGATTCCTAGGCCGGCTTCTTGAAAGTAGGTCGCTAGCATATCTCCCGCACCTGTTTCGATTAGCATTTGTTTGAATACACCTCCAGCTCCCGTAAGCAATATAATGACTCCCGCTGGGCCAAGAGATTTAGAAGTAATCGTTTGCAGTATCTTATTTGAAGTGCCTCTTTTAATACCCAACAGATACCAGGCAATGAGATTTGCCAAAATGAGTGCTACAAAAGGGTGGCCAATCATTTGTATCCAAGCCTTGCTATTTTCTGAGACGATCCCTTCGCCTAACGGACTGCTAAGTACCGTATTACAAACGATTAAGACTATAGGGAGTCCGATAATAGCAAAGATCATAGCAACGGAAGGACGT
>JAHZIZ010000048.1 GCA_022601215.1 Bacteroidota bacterium | reverse complement strand
TTTTGTTGAACATGAATATCATTTTATGATAGGCAGGCAAAGGTACTAAAAACTTCCGAAAATTTTTCACATTTACGTTTGCGGAAGTAAAAAATCATTGTATATTTGCACCCGACTTTTGGGGGAGTATCCCAAAATTGTAACGAAAAGATTTTTCAGAAGATAAAGTACTATAAAAATGAGTAAGAGAACGTTTCAGCCATCTAAAAGGAAAAGAAGAAATAAGCACGGATTTAGAGAGCGTATGGCTTCTGTAAATGGGCGTAAGGTATTAGCTTCACGTAGAGCTAAAGGAAGAAAGAAACTTTCTGTGTCTTCTGAACCTCGTCATAAAAAATAATGTTGATAACTCATAAATAAAAGGTGTTGTTTTTATAAGCAACACCTTTTTTTTATACCCCAACCCGCCGTAATTTTGTTGCACCATTTAAAGAGTTGAAAAAATGCCGAAAAACACCAACTTAAAATCTGTTCTAATTATTGGTTCTGGCCCTATTGTTATTGGGCAAGCTTGTGAGTTTGATTATTCAGGATCACAGTCGCTGCGCTCTCTTAGGGAGGATGGAATTGAAACAATTCTTATCAATTCTAATCCGGCTACCATCATGACAGATCCGTCTATGGCAGACCATGTGTATCTGTTGCCATTAACCACGAAGTCTATCATTAAAATTTTAAAGGAACATCCTCAGATTGATGCGGTGTTACCAACAATGGGTGGTCAAACAGCTCTAAATCTTTGTATTGAAGCTGACGAAAAAGGGATATGGAAGGATTTTGAAGTGGATCTAATTGGCGTTGATATTGACGCTATTAATATCACTGAAGATAGAGAACAATTTAGAAATTTAATGAATAAAATTGGAGTTCCTATGGCTCCCCAAGCTACAGCCAATTCCTATTTAAAAGGAAAAGAGATTGCACAAGAGTTTGGTTTCCCTCTAGTGATTCGAGCTTCTTACACCCTTGGAGGTGCAGGAGCATCGATCGTTTATAAAGAGGAAGATTTTGATGAATTACTTACCAGAGGTCTAGAAATATCTCCTATTCATGAGGTGATGATCGATAAGGCTATGATGGGCTGGAAAGAATACGAATTAGAGCTATTACGAGATAGTAATGATAACGTGGTCATAATTTGTGCCATTGAAAATATGGATCCTATGGGAATTCATACAGGGGACTCTATTACAGTAGCACCTGCCATGACTTTAAGTGATACCACCTATCAACGTATGCGCGATATGGCGATAATGATGATGCGCAGTATTGGAGATTTTGCCGGTGGATGTAATGTGCAATTTGCCGTCAGTCCGGATGATCAGGAAGATATTATTGCCATTGAAATCAATCCAAGAGTTTCGCGCTCTTCGGCTCTTGCTTCTAAAGCAACTGGATATCCTATTGCAAAGATCGCTACCAAATTAGCAATGGGTTATTATTTAGATGAACTTGAAAATCAGATTACGAAATCGACTTCAGCGTTGTTTGAACCGACGCTAGATTATGTAATTGTTAAAATTCCGAGATGGAATTTTGATAAATTTGAAGGGTCGGATCGTACCTTAGGACTTCAAATGAAAGCAGTTGGTGAGGTTATGGGAATAGGAAGAAGTTTTCAAGAAGCCTTACATAAAGCTACACAGTCATTGGAGATTAAACGAAATGGACTAGGTGCAGATGGAAAGAGTTATACCAACTATGAACAAATTCTTGATAAACTGGAGAATGCTAGCTGGGATCGTGTATTTGTGATTTACGATGCCATTCAGATGGGAATCCCGTTGAGTCGTATTCACGAGATCACAAGAATCGACATGTGGTACCTAAAACAATACGAAGAACTGTTTATGTTGGAAAAAGAGATTTCCAATTATAAGCTTGACACCTTGCCGAGAGAGCTGTTGTTAGAGGCCAAACAGAAAGGATATGGAGATCGACAGATTGCTCATATGTTGGGATGTTTGGAGAGTCAGGTGTACAAAAAGAGGGAAGAATTTAACATACAGCGTGTCTATAAATTAGTAGATACCTGTGCAGCCGAATTCCCTGCAGAAACCCCTTACTATTACTCCACCTTCGAAAGTGAAATTGAAACAGCAGACGGTAAAGTCTATGTGGAAAATGATAGTGTTGTCACCGATCGTAAAAAAATCATCGTACTTGGTTCCGGACCAAATCGAATTGGTCAAGGAATTGAATTTGATTACTGCTGTGTTCATGGAGTGCTGGCAGCAGCGGAATGTGATTATGAAACAATCATGATTAATTGTAACCCTGAGACGGTTTCTACCGACTTTGACGTTGCCGACAAACTATATTTTGAGCCAGTCTTCTGGGAACATATCTATGATATTATCCGACACGAAAAACCTGAAGGTGTTATTGTACAATTAGGTGGACAGACCGCCTTGAAGTTAGCCGAAAAGTTAGAACGATACGGAATAAAGATCATGGGAACGAGTTATCAAGCTCTTGATCTAGCCGAGGATCGAGGAAGTTTCTCTACCATATTAAAAGAAAACAACATTCCTTACCCAGAGTTTGGAGTGGCCGAAACTACTGAGGATGCACTTAAATTGGCCGATGAATTAGACTTTCCACTTCTTATTCGACCGTCCTATGTATTAGGAGGACAAGGAATGAAGATTGTAATTAATAAAAAGGAGTTAGAAGATCATGTAGTAGACTTATTACGTAAGATTCCAAATAATAAACTTCTTTTAGATCATTACTTAGATGGAGCCATAGAGGCCGAGGCCGATGCTATCTGCGATGGAGAGAATGTTTACATTATTGGTATTATGGAGCATATTGAGCCATGTGGTGTGCATTCTGGAGATTCTAATGCTACCTTACCACCATTCAACTTAGGAGAGTTCGTAATGCAGCAAATTAAGGATCACACTAAAAAAATTGCTCTAGCTTTAAATACCGTTGGACTTATTAATATCCAGTTCGCTATTAAGGATGACAAGGTGTATATCATAGAAGCGAATCCAAGAGCTTCTAGAACTGTTCCTTTCATAGCAAAAGCATATGGAGAACCTTATGTGAACTATGCAACCAAAGTAATGCTAGGAGAAAAGAAGGTAACCGACTTCAACTTTAATCCTCAGTTAGAAGGATATGCAATTAAGCAACCGGTATTCAGTTTTAATAAGTTCCCTAACGTGAACAAAAAATTAGGACCTGAAATGAAGAGTACTGGAGAAAGTATCCTGTTTATCGATAATTTAAAGGAAGATGAGTTCTATGAGTTATATTCTCGACGAAAAATGTACTTGAGTAAATAGTTAGAGCCATCAGCTCAGTAAATACAGTCCTTCACGTAATATGTAGAAAAAAGTTTACATTTTATGTGGGGGATTTTTTGTTTAAGGTTGTTTAATATATAGAAGGCACCACTATAGAACCTTCTCATCCTAACCAAAGTTATTTATATGAGATTGAAAAATCTACTTTTCCTTTTTATACTAATATTCCTTACTGCCTGTACTACCAGCACTTTTGATGATATTACAGTGACAGAACCCCAGGAAGAAGTTCCCGTTGTGATCACCTTTGACGATGTACAGTCAATCTTTAGTAATGTCTGTCAGCAATGCCATTCAAACCCTCCACAAAATGGAGCTCCTATGCCTTTAGTTTCTTTTGAAAATGTACGAGATGCTGTCATGAATAGAGGACTATTGGACAGAGTTAGTAGGGAAGAGGGACAATCTGGGTTAATGCCTTTGGGTGGGCCTAGACTTCCACAACAACAAATAGATCTATTGATGCAATGG
>JAHZIZ010000396.1 GCA_022601215.1 Bacteroidota bacterium | reverse complement strand
GAAATGAGATTGTAGAGGACCACTCACTTGAATATTGCCTTCCACTTCTTTTTCCAACATTTGATCATGCTGGTCGTGGGTAATATCCCAGTCGCCTCCAATCCGAATATTATTCCACCAATTGTTCTCACCACCAATCCAACGATAACTAGCTCCGATGACAGATTTTGTAATTCCAACTTGGCCAATGAAACCTGAATCTGCTCTAAACCCATCTCCTTTACTTTGATGAAAAACGTTTACATTTAGGTTTCTACCATTGTGCTGATAACGAGCAAGGTACGAATTACCTGAAAAAGAATCTTTCAGTTCACCAAATTCTTCGGCCACTTCTTCAGGGTATTCGGTTTCTGAGTTTGCATACTGCACTCGAAGCGTGTCTTTTTCAGTAAACCTGTAATTCAAATCAAAAGACACTAAAGAATTAGAATATTCTTCACTAGAACGATTTGTGACAATAGCTCCAAAAGTGGATGCGTTCTCGCCAAAGTCCCTTCTATAACGACCAACAAAATTATCTGATTCTGATCCTAGAGTTGTAAATCCAGAACCTAATGAGCCTGGAATTAAGATATTAGTGATGGTGTCATTGGCATAAAAAACACCATATGCATTCTTGCCGTTTTTACCAACCAATCTCAATCCATAATCAGGATCTGCAATGTTTCGAGTATGAACCAGGCGCATATTTGAATTGAAATAATCAGCATTTTCTAGGAAAAAAGAACGACGTTCAGGGAAAAATAAAGCGAAATTTTGATTGACATTAAGTTGCGCAGAATCCGATTCCACTTGTGAAAAATCTGGATTAATTGTTGCATTAAATGTAGTGTTTGAGTTGATTCCCCAGTTGATATCTACTCCGGCTTCAAACTCAGTATTGGTTGGCTCGTAATCTGAATCTGATGGATCTCTAATTTTTGCTGCTAAACCTGTAATAGTTGGTGTAATTTCAAGATCAAGCCCACGATCTGCATTTGTAAAGCCGACAATTTTTTCTGATTGGCATAAAAAACAACTGTTATTTCTATCAATTTTTATATTTCTATATTGCCTTCTTAAATCTCTTGGGTGAGTTCTATGAAGTAATAGCCCCCATGTTTTTTTTCCATCACTATTTGGCATTTGTATTTCATTATATGGAATTTCCATTTCAACCACATAACCTTCGTTATTTATTTTTCCTGCTGAGTCCCAAATAGCATTCCAAGAATCATCTTCGTTAGTACCAGTAGTTATGAGATCCATTTGCACACCTAATGGATTAACAAAAAACTCTAATGCTCTTCGTTCATCATTATAAGTATCTATGATTATTCCTACGAAGTCATCTTGGTACGCAGAGTCACGGTCACGAAGATAGGCTCTTATTTTGTCTGGTTCGGAATCATAAGCTTTAAAACCGATAATAAAAGTATCACCAGTATCTATAAGGTAAGCTTCGGTTTTTTCTTTAGCAGGGATGTTTTCACCAGGATTAGTTTCATATGGCATATCAATTATTAAAGCTTGTTGCCAAATATCTTCATCCATAATCCCATCAATCTTAATATTGGCTTCCAACATTGGTACATCTTTGGGGGCAATATCTTGTGCCATCACGCTTATAGAAAATAAAAGACAAAATAAAACCTTAATCATAAATTTACCTACCAGTTTTTTTATTAATTGTATTAGTAATAGTAAACGACACCAATCCCCCAAAGGTAACAGATTTTTTTGAAAAAACTGATGGCCATGAAATAATGACAAATGTTTGAATGATAAAGTTCTTTTATTTTTTGAAAAAATAAGGTTTTTACATTCTTAGTGTTTATTATTTTGCCTTAAAGATGTGAATGATAACAAATCCAACTAACATGCTTGTTATGAAATAAACCGCTTCGGTCGAATTGATCATTAGATTAGCAATTGCAGGTCCAGGACAATAGCCACTTAGTCCCCATCCAAATCCAAAAAATATAGAGCCCAAAATTAATGTTGAATCTATATCATTGCTTTTGGGTAAATAAAATTGATCATTTAATAATGGTTTTTTTGACTTAAAACTAACAACATATCCAATTCCGGTGACTATCAATGCTCCTATCATAACCATTACTAGAGTCGGGTCCCAATCACCAAACACGTTCAAAAAGCCAATAACTTTTTCTGGGTTCGTCATTTGTGACAAGGTTAGCCCAATACCAAAGATGGTTCCACATACTAAAGAAACTATGTTTTTCATGACCCTGCCACCTTAGATTGAATTAGAACTACAATCATTGCAGTGCCAATAAAAGTAACAGTCGCAACAATTGATCGCCTTGAAAACCTTGCCATCCCACAAACGCCGTGACCACTTGTACAGCCATTTGCCATTGAGGTGCCTATCCCAACAAATAATCCAGAAATGACTAATAAGATTTTCGAAAAGCCTTCACGTTGTATAACTAATTCAGGTTTGAAATATCCAACAATCGCAGCCCCTACAATGATTCCAATAATAAATAATATCCGCCAAGCTTTGTTTCCATCGTTCACTAAAACTGCATTTTTTAGAATTCCGCTGACACCGCCAATTCGTCCTAAAATTTGCATCATAAGAACCATAGAAATTCCAATAATCATTCCACCGATCAAACCATAAACCAAGCCTTGACTCATTTCATTTCTCCTCTAATTTTTTTAAATTTAATTGATACCCAGCATTTTTTGCCAATTCTATAACCATAGATTCAGACTGGGTTGCAATTTGTGTATGTGCCCAAATAGTTGCGCATCTTGTT
>JAHZIZ010000395.1 GCA_022601215.1 Bacteroidota bacterium | reverse complement strand
TTGTCCAATATGACTGGATAAATCTAGGTAAGCACAACGCCAATCTCTATAATAGGTAGTACCCCCATTTACGGGATTGATAAATGGATTATTTGGGTTACCAACATCTACTACTTTATCAATGGTAGTCCCAGAAAGATCTGTTGCTTCGGCAATAAAAAACACCTCACTTCCGTTCACAGACCCATCAGGATTTGAATGACTTCTATCCATCACAATCGCATATTGAAAATAGTATTCTGCATTTGCAGGTGTAACAACAAAACGTTTCGCGACCCCTTCAGCACCATAACCCGCCATATCATTTCCTAAACGCAAAGATTGTGTTCCAGTCGTTCCTGGAGCCGTTCTTTGTAACGGAAAAGGGGGTGAAGCCACGGAAATAATGGGATCTAACCCTGTGGTTTCTAGCGAGGTATAGTTTTGCCCAAAACCTGCACCTGTAAAGGGAAGGGGGGCAATTCCTGGATTAACCGTCAATCCATTCTCAACGGGTATTAACGCAGTATTGTGTTTAAGGCTCAGCCCTGTCCAATCTGTATAACCATCTTCAAAACCCCCATTCCTGCATGGATCCGAGCTTACCGGTATTTCTGCCAAAAGGGCACTGATAGTTGATGAGGATTTATAGGATTCTAAAGCCTGATTGGCTACAAATTCGCTGAAGCGTTCTTGGTATACGGGAGGTGTCCAGCTAAGGTCGTAATCAAAATGGAGAAGGCGTCCTTCTACATTTACTAAGGTGTCTCTAATTTGTCCTTTTACCATCCCTGTTAGCAAGAGAATCCCTAAAAGGATAAAGTGTTTCATTGTTTTCATAATTAAAAAATTTAAGGTTTAGATAGAAGCAGCATATTTTACTGCTGTTATATTCTTATATCTACCTCTGCGTAAATTGTTACCTCTTTCTGATAAAAATTTTTATACCTTTATTTCTCTTTACAGTTTCTATGGGGGAAAGTAGACCACATTCCGATCAAAAATATATTCATGCATTGCGAGACAATGACAGTAAACTCATTTCGGAGATCTATGAAAAATTTGCTCCAAAAGTGGTTAATTATGTAAGACAAAATAGCGGTGATGAACCAGCGGCTCGAGATCTTATTCAGGAAGTCATCATGATCATTTACGATCAGGCGAAGACCAAAAACTTACAACTAACTTGTCCTTTTGATGCCTACTTTTTCCTGCTTTGTAAACGCAAATGGCTTACTCGAGCGAAAAAAATATCAAAACATAGGGTAACAAATGAACCTTTATCTGGATTTATTTCTGAAACAGTAGAGGAAGAAGTAATGGCTACCCAGCATTTTGAAACCAAAATGCAGCTTTTTAAAAGCTTATTTCAAAAACTGGGCGATACCTGTAGAGAAATCCTAGAACTATCTTTTGGGAAATACGCTATGGAAGAAATTGCCTCTCAATTGGATTTATCCTATGCATATGCTAGAAAGAAGAAATCGCTATGCATGGGGCAATTAACCAAATGGGCTAAAGAATCTGCTGTATATAAACAACTAAAAGAACAATAGTAAACCCCATGGATGATCAAAACATCATATTGTTTCAAAACTATCTAGATCAAAAATTGACTCTGGAAGAAAAAAAGACGTTCGAACAACGGCTGCAAGCAGACCCTGAATTTGAATCCGATTTCGAGCTCTATCAAGAAGTGAATGATGTTGTTTCTCACTTACATTCTGAAGAGAGAAACAAGTTTAAAGAGGCCTTATCTCAAGCGAGTAGCACCTTTTTTGAAAAACCTGCTAAGGATAAAGAAGCCAAGGTCATTAGATTCAAACCCTGGCAATACAGCGTTGCCGCTTCTATTGCCTTATTAATTGGATTCTTTATCTTTCAGAATAGCGGTAGCCCCTCCCTCAATGATTATGTGTTTTCTGATACCATTACATTAACCGAACGTGGCAGTGAGAATCTTCATACGTTAGCGGAAACTAGTTTTAATAAAGGGACATATCCCGAAGCAATTACTCATTTCAAGAGCTTGTTGGCCGAGGATCCGAACAATGCTGAATATCAATTTTATATGGCAGTTGCTCATGATAACCTACAACAATTTGATGCTGCAAGCATTTTGTTTACCAACCTTATCAAAGGTTCTTCCGCCTATAAATATAAGGCCACATTTTACGCAGCCATCAGCCAATGGCGTCAAGACAATATTGCTCAAGCAAAACGTTATTTAGAAAGCATTCCCGATGGCGCATCTGAATATAAAGTCGCTAGAAAACTCCTTAAAAAGCTATAATTTAAAGATCATTTAACAACTTGGTAATCTCGTCTAATTTAGGCGTTAAGATAACTTCAATTCTTCTATTTTTTGCACGGCCTTCGCTATTATTATTTGAAGCTATGGGTGCATGTTCGCCCCTTCCTGCAGCAGTAAGGTTATCTTTTGGAATCCCCTTATTTTTGATTAGAATATTGACAATAGCCGTAGCACGCTTCGTTGATAGGTCCCAGTTGTTTTTGATATGTCCACTTCCACCATATGGTACATTGTCCGTATGACCTTCAATGAGCACAGCAATTTCTTTATTTTCTGCTAATACACTTCCTAAGGCACTAACGGCTTCTGAACCTCTTGTGTTTACGGCCCAACTTCCGCTGTCGAACAGCAGCTTATTTTCCATAGATACATACACGTTACCGTCTCGCTGTTCTATCGTTAATCCATTGCCTTCAAAATTGGTGAGTGCCGCAGAAATTGCATCTTTTAAAGCCCTCATTTTTTGATCTTTAGAAGCAATAATTCCTTCCAATTCATCCACACGATTTGATCGTTCCTCTAATTGCTTCTGAATACTAGCTAGACGTTGTTCTTCGGCCATCAATGCCTTTTCTTTGGCTTCTAATTGTTCTAATAACTTTCTATTTCGTTCTAAGTTTTCAGTGAGTGAAGAAGAACTATTTGCCTCTAAGGCGTCATAAGATTCTTGTAAACGATCATAATTTCCTTGAGCAGCAGCAAGTTCCATTTCGGCTTGGGTTTTTTCTGCTTGCATTTTGTCTAGTTTCCTTTTTAGGTTGGCTGCACTGTAGTGTTCCCCATTCCCATCTTGTCCATCTAATTGTGCCATAAGAGCCTCAATTTCGGCACGTAGGGAATCGTTTTTTGCTTTTTCATCTTCAAAAATAGCTTTGGAAACGCAGGAAGTACAGAATAATGCAAGGATACTTCCGAAGAAAATAATTCTAATCATGTTCATATAATTTAGGGTACTTGTTTATTCGATAAAAAATTCTAATGTATAGTCGTGATATTGGGGTTGAGAAATTCCTTGGGCATAGTATAGATTTTCGCCTACTCCATATCTCTTCATATAGGCCTGGTCTATTTTTTGATGCACTAAATCATCCCCAGAAACCTTTTCACCCCTTACTTTTAAGATATTTGATCCATATTTTAATTCACCTACACCTTCATATAAAAATGCAGTAAACCAACTTCTTTCACTTTTATTCCAACTCCTGGCAAACACACGTTCTTCCACATGGACTACCCATATTTCTAAAAATGTATCTCGCTTTAAACCTCCTTTGATTTCTGTATAATTAATCTTTCCGAGATGAGCGTAGAAGTCTTTAGGAAATTTCATAACTAAAAAGATAATTCCACCAAATGAGGGCAGTGATCACTATGCATAGCATCTGGTAATATAACGGCTCTTTTCAAATTTTCTTGTAAGGGTGCACTCACCATATTGTAGTCTATACGCCATCCTTTATTATTTGCTCTTGAATTAGCCCGGTAACTCCACCACGTATATTGATGTGGATCTTTATTAAAAAAACGAAATGAATCAATAAACCCACTTTTCATAAAATTTCCTATCCATTCTCGTTCCACGGGTAAAAATCCACTCACGTTTTTATTCCGAACAGGATCGTGGATATCGATGGCCTCATGACAAATATTATAATCGCCACAAATAACAAGGTTTGGAATCTCTTTTTTAAGTGTATTTACATAGTCTTGAAACATAGCCATATATTCCAATTTATGATTTAATCGTGCATCGTTTGTACCAGATGGCAAATACAAACTCATAACAGATACACCATCAAAATCGGCACGAATGTTACGCCCTTCAAAGTCCATAGATTCAATCCCTGTTCCGTACTCAACATGGTTAGGTTCCGTTTTACTTAAAATAGCTACGCCACTATACCCTTTTTTTTGTGCACTAAACCAATAGTTATACTTGTAACCAGCTTCAACAAAAAGGGTTAAATCTAATTGCTCTTTCATTGCTTTAATTTCTTGTAAGCATATAACGTCTGGATTTGCACTTTTTAACCAATCTACAAAACCTTTGTTTACTGCAGCTCTAATACCATTTACGTTATAGGATATAATTTTCATTAATTCTAAGTTAAATATTGAAGATCCTGAACTTCGTCAGGATAACTCACTTTATCAAGCGAGTTAATTTCAGCTAAAATAAATAATGCGTTACATTTACACTATTAAATCCAGCAGGAGTTTTAACGAAGCTATTAACAAAATATTTTAAGCGTATTGCAGTTTAAATATATAAATGAAGTATTATTTACCTTTTCTTTTCTTTTTTATTGGTTTTTGCGCATTAGCACAAAACAAAAGCTCTAACTACAAAACAAAAAAAGTCGTTGTAAAAGATACTATTCAAATTGATAGTGTTAGTATTAATTCAAACTCCTTTTCCATTAAAAGAAAAGATTACTCGATAATTGATTCTACTTATTACACTATAGATTTTACAAAAGCTATTTTAACATTTAAAAAACCTATTCAGACAGATTCAATTATTATAAATTATTTGAAATTTCCAGATTTTTTAACCAAAACGTATAAGCAATTAGACGAAAGTATAATTGTTGAAAACAACAGCAACTCCCAAACTTTATATAAATTATCTCAACCTAACGATTCTAAAAATTTCGTTCCATTTGATGGTTTATTTACTTCAGGAAGTATATCTCGTGGCGTTACTATTGGCAATAATCAGAATTCGGTTTTAAACAGCGAATTAGATTTACAAATCACAGGAAAATTAAATGATAAAGTATCTTTACGTGCATCAATCCAAGATGCTAATATACCGTTGCAAGAAAGTGGTTATTCGCAGCGTTTGGATGAATTTGATCAGGTTTTTATAGAACTATTTAGCGATCAATGGAATATTCGTGCAGGTGATATCGATTTACTAAATACTGATTCTTATTTTGCC
>JAHZIZ010000394.1 GCA_022601215.1 Bacteroidota bacterium | reverse complement strand
CGCTTGTAGTATCTCAATTTTAGGATCAAATTTTTCAATTATCACTTTTGCATAAAATTGATCACCGTCGTTATCATCGATAATCATTACTGATTGCATATTAATTTCCTTCTATTCATAGAATTTCAATTTTATAATACGCTCAAATTTTCTTTGTTGGCATTACGAGTCTAAAAATAGAACCATCCTCCGGATCATCAAATTCTATTCTTGCACCCATAATTTCGGTACTTTTTTGCACCATGTACAGGCCAAGTCCGGAACCAAAAGATATTCTTGGATGAAAACGCTTAAACATTGTAAAGAGCTTCTTTTGTTGATTTTTGGGAATGCCCAAGCCATTATCTTGGACTTCTAGCACAAATGAGCCATGGCTGTCGTATGTTGAAATTTTTATATATGAGTTTTCTTTTTCAATGTCCTGGTATTTTATGGCATTGGAGATAAGGTTTTCTAGCACAAGGGTAAATCGGCTTTGTTGCGTTTCTAATTTACCTTTAGAATTGATTAGTTTTTGTATATCCAGACGTTTAAAATTTTCCATGTTGTTAAATTTCTTAAGCGTCTCATCGACTAGAAATGCAATATCAACAATTTGTATATCTTCTTCTACATTCTTGGTTTGTGTAAGGGAAAGAATGTCTTTAACAAGAACCTCCATTTGTTTTAAAGAGTTTTGAGCATGCTTTAAGCTTGTGATTGCTTGTTCACTTTCACCAACATGAATAGCATCCTGCGCTATGCTTAGTAGACCAATAGATGAAACAAGCGGTGAGCGGAGATCATGCGATGTTCGGTAGGCAAATTCTTCGAGTTCTTCGTTGGCGTGAGTAAGCGCTGTGCCTTGTTTCTCTAAGCGAATTCCCATGTTTTTAAATTCATTGGCGGCTTTTGACATTTGGCCTATTTCATCTCTGCGTTGAAGTCCCGGGATATTTGTGTCCCCATTTCCTCTTGCAAGTTTGGATAAAGTTGAGGCCATCGCGCTGACGGGTTTTGCGATATTCATAGCGATGAAAAGTGCAGATACGATACTAATTAGTGCAGTAAAGAATAGTAAGTAAATGTGATTTCTTTGCGCACTGCGAATATTTTGTTCGATAGCACTACTTAAAGTTTGAGCCCGCTCTGTAAAGAGGGTTTTTAGCTCATGTGAAAGCGTATCGATTTCTAAAGCTTTCCCCGCAAGAACAACATTAATTAGATGCAGATAAACACGATTGAGCGTGATGATATCTATGAATATTCTTTCGTATTGATCGAGTAGTATTAAAAACTCAGAAATGTTTTTTTTGTTTATGTTTTTAATGGGGTAGTTTCGAAGTGTTTGGGCATCTTCTCGTATTTTTTTTATGAGCTTAATTGTGTCTTCATTGAGGCGGGTATCGGGGATTTTTTCAAAAGATTTAATATTAATGTTTGCTTGGAGAATATTCCGTTCAATTTGTATGGCCATATAAGCCGCTTCAAAGTTTTGTTCTTTTTCAAAATCACTTATATTCTTTTGAAGGAGTGTGCGGTGTTCTTGGATCAAGGGTTCCAGTTTATCTGTGCTTAGCTCTTCTAATACTCCTCGTTTTTTGACGGCTTCGGCAAATGCAATTTTATAGTTATTATAATGGTCAAAAATCCGCTTGAAACGTTCATTAATATCTTTGTCCAATTGGGCTAACGGACGGATGATTCTAAATTTTTGTTCTAATTCTTTTTGAAGAAATTCGATTTTTTTGAGAACGCCCTTAAACCCGACATATGAATAAACTAACACGTTACGCTGTAACTCAACGACATCTTTTTCGATTTCAAGAAATATTTGTTTGTCTCCAGTTATCGCCGAGAGTGTTTCAAGATCTTTGGAGAATGCCTCGAAATGCTGGTAGCTGGCAAATGCAAGAAATCCTACGAGAACAAGGACTGGCACAAAGCCAAAAAGAATTTGTTTTCTGATTGAAAAATATGATAGCGCATTCGAAATAAACATTCATACCTTATGTGTATTCAGGATAATATAAATTCATGCCATCGGGGCAGGCTATATTCGTAGGTGTCCATGACAGTATTCCACACAGCGACGTTAGAAAACCTATTCTCATAAGATCCGCCATTGCGCATATCTCCCGGATGAATGGCTATTTTTCCTTGTGTGTTTTTCAATGGACTGTTTGTTGATTTACCAGCATACCAGTAATTCCACTCATCTTCTGTCAGTAAAGGTTTTGAGCGTTGAGGGTTGGAGATATAGTAGCCTTGACGGGCGATAAATGCACCGGGCCAGCCGGAAAGCCACCAATTCATGTATTTATATGCTGCGTCTTTAACATGGCCTTCGGTTTTTGATGAAAGACACATTACACCATGCCACGCTCGATAGCCTTCTTTAGGCGCAGCGTACACTGCCGGAATATTTTGTCCGTTTAATGCGGAAATCCCAGGTGAAAACATACTGCCAATGACGGCTCTACCGCTTGTAAAAAACGCAATAGATTCCGGCACGGAGTTCCATAGACCGCTAAAATGTCCATTTTGTTTGAGCTCAATCAGGATAGAAAAAAGTTGGTCTATTTCTTCACGGCTCATATTGCCAATATCGTTGAATGTCATCATCCCTTTTGCTTGGGCAGCCAGTGCGGCATCAAAAATACCGATTGTGGGAGCATTCACAAGAGCAACTTTACCTTTATACTTTTCGTCAAAAAGCCATCCCCAGCTTTCTGTCTTATAAGCCATGCCGCGCTCAATATGGCGCGTGTCATATCCGAAAGAATCTGTATTGTGAACATAGGGTAGGAAGCTAATTTTATTTGTTTTTGTGCTGCCTAAAGTTTGATCGTTTTGCACAAATAACAGTTTGTGCGGCGCATCCCCTGCACCTACTTTTGCGTCTTCAGTGATTTTCCCTGTTTTGGTTAGATTGTTGATTTCATTCCAATATGTCAGGCGCTCTACTTCAATTGGCTGAATAGCATTACTACTCCATAGCACATTTATACTATCGGACCATTGTTCATATAGATCGAAAGACTCAGGGTTACTTGTCGCTTTTTGAAGGACTTCTGCACTGCCACCAGGTGTAAATTCTATATTAATGCCCAGCTCTTCTCGTGCTCGAAGTCGAATCTCTTCTTGTAAAGTGACATGTGTGCCCAAAACACGTAAGGTTGGCTGACTTGATTTTGCGAACACATACGGTGCCTTTACACTAAGGGTCGTACTAGCTGCAAACAGGACTGACGTTTTGATAAACTGTCTACGTGTCAGTAATTTAATTTTTGAAAACATGGTTCCCCATTTTTCTTTTTTAACAACATAATTAGGTGTGCGTCATTAAAGTATTTTGGAGTAGCGGCTTCCT
>JAHZIZ010000393.1 GCA_022601215.1 Bacteroidota bacterium | reverse complement strand
GTTGTAGCGCAAACGCAATGGATTAAAAAAGTGATATATATAGGAACAGGGCTTGTGGTATTGTGGATTCTTGCTTTTCTGTTTGATTTAGTGAGTGTCTATCGTATTGGGAACTATGCATACGTTCCAGCTTGGATCGGTTATCTACTTTTTATAATTTATATTGGATATTATGGATTTGAGCAGACAAGTGTCCTTACCGAACGGAAAAAATTAAACCATTTTGCAAATGAAGAAAGAGTTACTTCAAGTTTTACTAATGAAACATCGGAGCCAAGTACATTAAAGTATTTTCAAGAATTAGAGAAATATATGATGTTTGACAAAATGTATTTGAATCCATATTTGGATTTAAATTCCCTAGCAGATAAACTTGATATTAGTCCAAATTATCTTTCAAAAATAGTAAACTCACATGACAAGGTTAATTTTAGTGATTATGTTAACACGTACAGAATCTCATATGCGAAGAAAATGTTGGCGGCAATTGAGTTTAAAGAATATAATATGCTTTCCATAGCTTTAGAGTCAGGGTTTAACTCTAAATCTTCTTTTTATGCGGCTTTTAATAAGCTGCTTGGACAACCTCCAGGTTATTTCAGATCTCATAAACAGTCCTAATTCTTACAAATTGTAATAGTTCGTACTATCAAAATAGTGACGGATTGTAATTTTACCTTGTCAAGGACAATGATGTGACTATGGAAATAGCAAAGTCTAGAATATTGGTGGTTATGTTGTTAGTTGTATATGCCTTCTTGGTACTTGTAGTGAGTGAGATTTTTACTAAATCAGACACTGGCAGTGTAAAATTAAATACCCCTGAAGGAAAAAATACCCATGCAGTTCGCCATATAATACATGCATATCATCAGATCAAAGTGACTGATCGAATTGTTTCGAATAATCAAGAGATACCATTGTTTATAACGCATTTGTAATATAGATTACTATGAAAAACGAACCTGTTTGCTGTAAGGCGCAGTAACTGTTATCATCCCCAACTGTGATAAGCAGGTTTTTAAGAGACGGATTTTATCCGTCTCTTTTTATTAAATTAAATAATGATATGAAGATGTTGATTATATTTGCGCTATGATCCAATTACACATTACCAATGAAGTAAATCGCCTCAGGGCGGTGGTATTAGGGACTGCAAAAAATAATGGTCCTATTCCTAAAATTGAAGATGCCTACGACCCTAAAAGTGCTATGCACATTAAGAACGGGACTTATCCAACTGAAGCAGATATGGTTCTAGAAATGGAAGCCGTAGCGGCCGTTTTCAAAAAATATGATGTAACAGTTTATCGCCCGGAAATCATTGAAAATTACAATCAAATTTTTGCAAGGGATATCGGATTTGTAATTGAAGATACGTTTATCAAAGCGAACATTCTTCCAGATCGAGAAAAGGAGATAATTGCGATTCAGTATGTTTTAGATCAGATACCTGCTGAAAAGATCATTCAATTTCCTGAAGAGGCTCATGTGGAAGGTGGTGATGTTATGCCATGGGAGGATTACATTTTTGTAGGTACTTATAGAGGAGATGATTATCCTGACTATATCACAGCCCGCACAAATATGTTGGCGGTGACTCATTTGGCCGAAGCTTTTCCAAATAAGAAAGTAAAGTCATTCAATCTAAGAAAGTCTAATACTGTGGCACGTGATAATGCCTTGCATTTGGACTGCTGCTTCCAACCATTAGGGATGGGTAAATGTATCATTCACAAAGAAGGGTTTCTTGAAGACGATGAATATCAATGGTTGGTGGATTTCTTCGGAAAAGATAATTGCTTTCACATTTCAAAGGATGAAATGTATCACATGAATAGCAATGTGTTTTCCATTGCAGAAGATATTGTTATTTCAGAAAAAAACTTTACGCGCCTTAATTCTTGGTTGCGCAAACAAGGGTTTACCGTAGAAGAAGTGCCATATGCGGAAATAGCAAAACAAGAAGGTTTACTGCGCTGTTCCACGATGCCTTTAATTAGAGATTAATTTTCTTAAAAATTCCAAACAACTCATTCCCAGCTCTTTCAGGAATAGAATTAAAACAATTCTCAAATGTGACGCTGTCAAAGTATGGAGCTAAATAAGAGAGATATTCTTCTTTGCTACCACCAAATGGACGATTGCTTTCTTCTGTGAGAGGGTGCTTAAACCAAAGCCCTACAAGTTTTCCTTTAGGCCGAAGTAATTTGGCCATTTTTTGGGCGTATTTCTTCCTATTTTCAATAGTGGGTTCCAACGAACAAAAAAAGGTTTGTTCTATGATTAAATCATACTGGCCGTGGTGGTCAAAAAAGTTCTCTTGTATTAAAGAATCTTTAGGAAAGGTTGGTACTCTATTAATAAAGTTTTGCAAAGGAACTTCCGAAATATCCAATACCGTAATGTCTGTGTATTCCTGCTGGTGTAGATAGGCTGCTTCGTATCCATTTCCAGCACCAGGGATAAGAATTCTAAGGTTTTGACTGGTTAATTGATCAAAATAGGTTTTTAAAGGTCTAGAAATATCGCCAATATCCCATCCCGTATTTCCATTTTCATAACGTTGTGTCCAATAGTTTTCTTCTGCTTTTTTTTCTGAATTCATTTTTAAATAATACTGTTAATCACATTAAAAAAGAAATTACTTTAATCCAAAACAAACTTGAATCCACCAGTAATAATCCCTGCGTTTAATCCTGTGCTTCTATCGTACTGTTGATAACGAATGTCTATACTTTTTAGTCCAAAATCGAAAAGCTTGAATTTGGTGAATATATCCGTATATCGAATACCAAAACCATACTGATGAGCATCAAACGCGGATAGGTCGTAGTCTGAAGTATAGAATTCTTGCGTGGACAGGTTTTCTTCGTAAGGGGCAAAGTAATCGATTGCAGTTTGCGTATAATATCGATAACTTGGATATAATGTAAATTTAGTTCCAAGCTTAACAGGCACTTCCAAGCTTACCGTATGTGAAGTCATTCCCCAATCATCGAAATAGTAGCGATAGTAGGTACGGACCGAAATATTCTCGTTTACAAAATAATTGAGTCGTGCTCCAATGGGAGTTTTAATCCGTGTGTCTGGTAAACGCTCAAAATCGTCTGCCAACTGGAATACATTAGTGTTGCTGCTGGAGGTGTAATTTGCAATGCTATCTGGATTTCCTATATAGTAGTTTTCCCTATCCCCAAAATAGACACGTTGCATTGGATTGGCCAACCATCCTTGCTGGTACACTAAATCACTAAAGATAGAAAGTTGTGCGTTTTTGCTCAGTATTTGCGAAAAACTAAGTGATAAGGAAAACGTATTTCTTCCTTTATCCTTGATTAGGTCAAATCCTTGAACTGGACTCCATGGGTTTGTTCCAATAGGATCTGTGGCTATCCCATTTTGGTCCCAAATGGTTATCCCTTGAAAAAAACCACTAGTTAAATCTCCATTTGCTTGTAGATAGGAGTCTAATTCGGTGGGATATTTAGGGCTCCAGGTGTCTAAAAATACATTTCCTCTTATTCCAATTTCCGTGTTTTTTTGGTTGAATAAATAGGAATATGCACCTCCAAACCCTATGGAAAAATAATCGTATTCTGCAGAGACGCTGGCATTGGCACTCCAAATTTTATTGCGATCATCGCTAGAGTGACTATAGGTAATGGTGGTGTTACCCCATACATCCATAGCGGAAGCGCCAGATGAAGCTACCCAAGGACTCCCCTCTACGTTATTTGCGGGATTAATGTTTCCAGATAAGTTATCGCCTTCTCCAACGCCCCCTGATGCACCCGAGGCGTCAAACGGGTCTACGTTACTAGAAGAAGCAGATGTATAGGCAGAAATACCTGCATCAATAGTCAACACATCATCCGCATTTAATGGCATAGAGATGGTGATAGTTGGTGTGACGTCTGTTAGCTCTTCGGTACCAATACCACCCGTCACCGAAGCATTATTTCCATCCTGGGAATAATAACTGGCTAAAAAATCTACCTCCGTGCTTTCCAGCACTCTTTTCTTATATACCGCTGTCGTGTCTTGTGCATTTCCGAATAAACAAGAAAATATAAATAATACGCTCAGAAACTCTTTCATAGGCTAGTTACATCCGCAGCCTCCACCTGCTTTTCCGCCGTTTGCGCCAGAGGCACCTTCGCGGTATACTTGAAAATTTGTTTCAAAACGCTCGCACTTATGGGCAACTAACTCCATATCTGGATCGTTGAGGTTTACTTTTTCATATTCTTTCACTACTACGCAAGATTGAGTGGTTAATAAGAATAAAAAAAAGCTCAGGCCGGCCAATTTTATCATACTATTGTTTGTTAAGTTGAATATTATTAGAGGTGTGTATTTCATTTTTGCTATCTACGATAATACATTCTACTCCTTTTAATTGGTTGATAAAATTCAATCCGGTTTCCACACCCATTACAAATACAGAAGTAGAAAGGGCATCTGCTAACTCGGCATTTTTAGTAAAAACAGATACGCTGGTCATGCCATAAGAGGGGTAACCTGTTTTTGGGTTGATAATATGGGAGTATTTTGTGCCGTCAAACTCCACGAATTTTTCATAATTTCCAGAAGTGACGACCGCGCTATTTTTTATAGGAAGCCAAGAAAATACTTTCTTTTTGTTCATCGGGTTCTTTATGGCGACCATCCAATCATCACCGTTGTGCTGGTTCCCCCATGCATTCAAATCACCAGATGCATTTATGATACCTCCGGTTACTCCTTTTTCTTGGAGAAGTTGTTTTGCTTTATCTGCAGCATACCCTTTTCCAATTGCCCCGAAACCTATCTTCATCCCTTTTTCCTTTAAAAAGACTGTGCTTTGGGCCTTATTCAGAATAATGTTATGGTACCCCACTTTTTCTACAGAAGCATTCACGGCTGCTTCGTCTGGCATGATGGTCATTGTACCATCGAATCTCCATATCCGATCCATAGAGGCATAGCTAATGTCGAAAGCTCCCTTAGTGAGTTGCGAAATTTTTAAAGTTCGCTCGATGAGTTGGAACAGCTCAGGATCTACTGTTACGGGAGAGATTCCAGCGTTTTTATTTATAGATGAAGTTTGAGTTTTTGGGTCCCAGGAGGAAATGAGGTTTTCAATACGTTTAATTTCATTTATAGCTGCATCTATATATGCCTCACCTTCAGATTGGCTGTTGGCAACTACAGTAATGTCAAAGGCGCTCCCCATTAACGTAAGGGATTGTTTGTAGTTTTGTTGAGGAAATACGGTGGCTACACAGAGCAGCATGGATATGGTAAGAAGGCTGTTCAAAAAATTTATCCTTTAAAAGATTCTAGATGCAATATATATTCACTGGGAGTGGATTTAAAATAACCCGTTTCTCCCATTACTTTTCCTGTCTTATCTATGATAACAACAAAGGGGAAGATTCCATTTGGATTGTACTTCTCAGCTAAGTGATTATTATGCTCTTGCTGTGCGGGTGTTAGGGCGTTTTTTTTTCTTCGCGGGAAGTCTGCTTCTAACATAACAAAGTGATCTTTTGCGTATAGTTTAAAGGTATCCGTTTCAAAAACTTGTTGATCGAGTTTTATGCATGGAGCGCACCAGTCGCTTCCTTTAAATACTAGTATAATGGGTTGATCATTGCTATTAGCCTGCGTCAAAGCTTTATCAAAATTGGTTTCCCAATCCTGAGTTTGCGCTATGCTTGTTCCAAAAATAAAAAGAAGAGTGACTAAAATGTAATTCATGTTAAATGTTAAAATTTTACAGCATTATAACTTATGTAAAGTAGTGTTTAGTGTGCCAATGGAATAAAAACTCCGCTTTGAATCTACTTTTAACAGTACTATAACAACTGAATTTGCATTTATCCTGAAAGTTTTCAAATTAAGTTTGTCATATGGTAGCAAGTATTTTCAAAAACCATAGTATTTTTGCGGTATTAGAATCCATCAGAATGCAACAAATTACCAATACCATTTTAATGATACGCCCAGTGGCTTTCAGAATGAACGAAGAGACCGCTGTAAATAATTATTTTCAAGAGCAAATCGGGCTTAAAAATGCTGATATTAATACCAAGGCTCAAGCTGAATTTGATGCTTTTGTGGATAAACTTCGAGCGGTTGGCGTGAATGTAATCGTGGAAGACGATATCCTAGAACAGGATACTCCAGATTCTATTTTCCCGAATAATTGGGTGAGTTTTCATCAGGATGGAGCTGTAGGTCTGTATCCTATGTTTGCTGAAAATCGTCGAAGAGAACGCCGAGAGTCTACTATTGACAGATTGGAAGAAGAAGGGTTCTTAATAGAAGGCTTTATGGATTATACTAGTGCAGAGGATGTCGATGTATTTTTGGAAGGAACAGGAAGTCTGTTACTTGATCGTGTGCATAAGAAAGCATATTGTGCCCTGTCACCTAGGGCTCATGAAGAATTGTTTATTGAATTTTGTGAGGATTTTGAATATGACCCTGTTGTATTTACTGCCAATCAGATGGTAAAGGGGCAGCGACTGGCTATTTATCACACTAATGTAATGATGGCGTTGGCTGAAAAATTTGCAGTGATTTGTTTAGATACAATAGATGACAAACACGAAAAGAAAAATGTACTACGCCATCTTAAAGAATCTAGGAAAGAAGTGATTGCGATTACTGAAGAACAAATGCATCAATTTGCTGGTAATATGCTCCAAGTAAGAGGAGGTGACGATCAGAAATATATGGTGATGAGTTTGGCTGCTCACAAAAGCCTAACTTCAGAGCAAATTGCAGCCATAGAGAAGCATTGCC
>JAHZIZ010000047.1 GCA_022601215.1 Bacteroidota bacterium | reverse complement strand
GTTTCGATGTTGATGCAAGAAATGCAGGGTTTAGAACAGACTGGCAAGACCTTATCTTTAGAACATCTACTTCTACAAATAATAACGTTGGTTACTCGAATAGTTACAGTAATGGTAATGTAAGAGCAACCTTTGGATATGGAAAGAACTTTGGTATCCTAGAAAACACTTCTTTGGAGCGAGTAAATGGACGTCTTAATATAAAGCACAGCTTTCTAAACAATAAATTAGACTTAGGTCTGCAAGCGTCTGCGTCTAGAGTAAACGATGAAAGTGCGGCCACTGGTGGTGGTGCTGGATTTAGAGGAGATTTAATTGGATCCGCTTTAGCGGCCAATCCAACTTGGCCTGCCTTCACCAACTTTAACAATACTGGAGGCTTGTTCAATCCATTGCAATTATTAGATTACACGCAAAATACTGCAGAAACAGATCGTTACTTAATTAACTTCTCTGCAAACTATAATTTCACTCCAGAATTCTCTGCGAAAGTGAACTTAGGATATGACAACTCTAATTCTACAAGAATTGCAGTTGCATCGAGAGAAGCATCAAACCTTCAAAATGCAGTATTTGGAAACGGTCGTGGAACCGTAAATGATTTGGACTTAGAAAGTCAATTGATGGAAATCACTGCTAACTATAAGAAAAAATTTGATAATTTAGAAATAGACATTTTAGCAGGTTTCTCTTATCAAGATTTTAATACCGCAGGAAGAAACATCAATGCTTTTGGATTCTTCACAGATGACATGAACCAAATGGGAGAAGATATCATCAACTCTGCCCGTGTAATAGAAAGTAAGATTTCTGGTGAGTACCAACAGTATGGTTTCTCAAATAACTATACCGGTGATTTCAACGAAAACAGCGGAGATATTTTTGTAAATCGTATTCTTGGAGAATCTTCTACTGATTTCGTAGGAGGAGGAGCACCAAACCTTGGAGTGAATGCATTAACTGCAGACACTTTTGACAATACAGATGAACTTCAATCGTTCTTCGGTAGGGTCAATATAGGTATTGCTGACAAATACTTATTTACTGGAACTTTTAGAGCGGATGGATCAACGCGTTTTGGACCTGATAATAAATACGGTTACTTCCCTTCTGGAGCCTTTGCTTGGAAAATGCATAACGAAGATTTTGTTGGAGACAATGTGTCTACTTTAAAACTTCGTGTGAGTGCAGGTATTACTGGTAACCAAGAAGGATTAGGGTATGGAAATTCTGTACGTAGAAGAAGGTTTGGAGCCCCTAGTGTTGGAAATGATGGCGCTATTGGAATTCCAGGTTTGAGTCCAGTATCTTTTGGAGTGCCCGATTTAAAATGGGAAGAAAACCTTCAATTTGGAGCTGGTATTGATTTCGGATTTAACGATGACCGATTAAGTGGTAGTCTTGATGTGTATAGAAAAACCACCAAGGATTTATTATTTAATATTACTCCTGCTCAACCTTCTCCGCTACCGTTTAACTTTGCGAACCTAGATGGTTCTGAGGTACAAAACCAAGGGATTGAATTTGCATTGAATTATGATTTAGTAGATACCGAAGACTGGAACTGGAATGCTGGTTTTAACGTAGCGTATAACCAAAACGAGATCACTTCTTTGGCAGGTGGATTCGACGCTGGAGCAATTAATGGTCAAGGTTTAACGGGAGCTTTTGCTCAAAAACTTGAAGAAGGCCAACCGTTATTTGCGTTTTTCTTACGTGAGTTTGAAGGATTTGATCCGGCTACAGGACAACCTATTCAAGAAGATGTTCAGAAATTCGTAGACAAAAGCGCATTGCCAGATTTAACAGGAGGTTTCTCTATGAGTGCTTCTTACAAAAACTGGTCAGCATCTACCTTCCTTTCTGGACAATTTGGACATTATGTGTACAACAACACTAGAAATGCCTTCTTTACGGCAGGATCTTTTGGAAGTGGCCGTAATTTAACAACTGACGTAGTAGGAAGCCCATCAAGCATTTCTACGCCTGGACAATTTGCAATTCTTGGTAATGGAGAAGCTACCAATGCCGCGGCAGAAGTATCTACTCGTTTCTTAGAAAAAGGTGACTTTGTACGACTAGAGAATGTATCTATTAGCTATGATTGGCCATTAAAAGATGATGCCTTCTTTAAATCGCTTACCCTATCTGCTAATGGACAAAACTTGTTCTTAATAACAGATTATACTGGTTTAGATCCAGAGGTGAACTCTAGAGCTGCATCAGGAGATGCAAACATCCTAAACGGACTTCCAACTGCAGGTATTGACTTTGGAGCCTACCCAAGAGCTAAGACTTATACATTAGGTGTTAGTGCTAAATTTTAAAAAAATTGAATATGAAAATAAGAATGTTTAAACACGGAAGAACCATCGCAGTATTAGCGATGTCAATGATCCTTACTACTTCTTGTACAGACCTTGAAGTAGAACTAACAGACTCCGCAGGAGGAGATGAAGACGCTGGTATTTTCACAGGTGTTGAAGATGTAGAATCTTCGCTTAATGGATTGTACGGAGATGTGACTGGTCAATTAGGTGACCAAGCGAACTTCTTCGCATTGAATGAGGTAGCCACGGACGAAACTCTTGTACCAACAAGGGGTACAGACTGGGGTGACAATGGAATTTGGAGAACACTCCATACACATACTTGGAGCCCATCGCACCAGTTCATTCTAAATACTTGGAACAATTTGAACCAAAACGTATTTAGAGCCACTGAGATTATTGATCCTCTAAGCCAGGCAACAGCAGTACAAGAAGCGGAAGCTCGATTTTTAAGAGCTTTTAGTAGTTTCTTCGTATTGGATTTATGGGGTGTGCAACCTTTTAGAAACCCAGATGACGCAATTAATGTGTTCCCTTCTGTATTAAGTTCGCAAGAAACTTATGACTTTATCAAGCAAGATTTAACCTTTGCCATTGATAATTTACCAACCAGAGGACCCAGTGGAGATAACAACAGAGCAACGAAAGCTGCCGCTCGTTTTTTAATGGCGAAGCTTGAATTAAATGCCGAACGTTACACTGGATCTCAAGGAGATATGGCAGCTGTTATTAGTTTAGTAGATGCTATTACTGCAGATGGATACGCACTTGAAGACAACTATTTCGATATCTTCAAACAGGACGTTGACAACGAAACTATCTGGTATGTAACTGCTGGTGTTGGAAACAGAATATGGAACGGACTTCACTATAACCAAAATTCTCCAGACAACGGAGGTGGTGGATGGAATGGATTTAGCACATTGGCCGAATTCTATGACAGTTTTGAAGGACCGGAAGATAACAGCGCCGGTATGGGACAAGAAGAAAGAAGAGGATGGGTACCTGATGCATCTAATGCAAATGATCAAAACTTAGGTATTGGTTATGGATTTTTAGTAGGACAACAATACGATGATGACGGTAGCGCATTAACAGATAGAAGTGGTAACCCATTAGTATTTACTAAAGAATTCCCTGGTTTATCTGGAAATGGGGAAGCTAACGGTATTCGTCTTATTAAGTATCACCCAGGTGATGAAGGTGGATCCTTTAGAGGTCACGAATTGGTATTCCGTTATGCAGATGCACATTTAATGAAAGCAGAAGCAATGATGCGTTCAGGTGGTGATGCCACTACTATGGTTAACGCCTTAAGAACATTACGTGGAGCTACTCCGTTAGGAAGTGTTTCTGAAGGGGATATGCTTGCAGAGCGTGGACGTGAATTATATGTAGAGTTCTGGAGAAGAAATGATATGATTCGTTTTGGACAATACACAAGAGACTGGGAATTTAAAAACGCAGCCTCTGTAGGGGACGATACAAAGAACTTGTACCCTATCCCAGTAAATGCATTACTTTCTAATCCTAATTTGGTGCAGAATCCTGGTTACTAATCTCAGTAACCCATAATATTGAGCAGGTCGCCTTGTATAAGGCGGCCTGTTTTTTTACATTAGTACTCAAACCTAAGCTTCCATTCCCTTTTGAAATTACATAGAAAACATACTTACTACTTCCTTTCCCTTTTATGGGTAAGCATCCCTATTCTTTGTTTTTCATGCACTTCGGAAGAACATAAAACAAATCCTCTTTTTATTGATAAGCCAGCTTCAGAAACTGGCGTCACTTTTTCCAACAACCTACAATCTACTCCTGAATTTAACATTCTAAATTATATTTACTATTACAATGGCGGAGGTATAGCAGCAGGGGATTTTAATAATGATGGCCTACAAGATCTCTATTTTACGGCCAATCAAACTGAAGATAAACTCTACCTGAACAAAGGGAATTTCAAATTTTCAGACATCACTCAATCGGCCGGTATTTCCAATGTTAAAAATTGGACCACCGGAGTGACTACTGTAGACATTAACCACGACGGCTTACTTGACATTTATGTTTGTAAGTTAGCTAACTACAAGGACCTCTCAGACAGCAATAAACTGTATATCAATAAAGGAATATCTGCGGAAGGCATTCCTGTTTTTAAAGAAGAAGCCGCCAACTACCAACTAGATTTTAAAGGTTTCTCAACCCAAGCCGCCTTTTTCGATTATGACTTAGATGGTGACTTAGATTGTTTTCTTCTTAACCATGCAACCAACCCTAACCAAAACTACGGAAAAGGAAGTGCTCGAAACATAGTGGATGCAACTTCGGGTGATAAACTGTTTGAAAATCGCGCTGGTATTTTTGTAGATGTGTCTTCAGAAGCGCACATTTTGCAGAGTAAAATTGGATATGGCCTAGGAATTTCCATAAGCGACGTCAACAATGATGGCTTTCCAGATATTTATGTCGGAAATGATTTTTTCGAAAATGATTACTTCTATCTCAATAATGGAGGCAAAACTTTTTCAGAAATTATTACTACTCAAACCCAAAAAATAGGACATACCTCCCACTTCTCAATGGGTAACGACATAGCAGATATCAATAACGATGGTTACACAGACATCCTATCGGTAGACATGCTACCCGAAGATCTTAACACTTATAAAACTTCAGGAGCAGAATTCAACTACCCCATCTATCAAAATTATCTTAACAATGGTTATAGTAGACAGTATATGCAAAACACTTTGCAACTCAATAATGGCAACGAAAGCTTTAGCGAGATTGGCTATCTAAGTGGATTAGCAGCTACAGAATGGTCATGGAGTCCTCTTATAGCCGATTTTGACAATGACGGATATCAAGATGTCTATATCACCAACGGTATCTTGGGAGCAACCAATGATATGGATTTCATCAACTTCATTGCCAATGACAACATCCAAAAGTCGATAGGAAACGGTATGAGCGACCAAGACATGACCTTCATTGCAAAAATCCCTAAAAAGAAAACAACCAATTACTTTTTTAAAAATGACGGTAAACTACATTTTAAAGATGTATCCCATGATTGGAGTGAAGCAAAACCTACTTTCAGCAACGGTGCAGTTTATGTAGATCTAGACAATGACGGGGACTTAGATATTGTGACTAACAATGTAAATGAGCCGGCCACTATTTTAGAAAACCAATCCAATCTTCTGGCATCCAACCAACATTGGCTAAAAATAAAATCCATAGGTGATTCCTTAAACCCGTTTGGTATAGGCACAACCGTAAAGGTCTACCATAAAAATCAAATCATAGTAAGGGAAAATTACACCACTCGCGGATACCTTTCTGCTGTTCCTTCAGAAATGCATATTGGACTGGGCAATAAAGCAGTTGTGGACTCATTAGAAATCAGTTGGCCAGACGGTAAGAAGCAAGTCTTCAAAACCTTAGCGACCAACCAAACCTTGGAAGTTTTACACAGCGACGCCACAGTACCTAAAACCAACACCAATCAACCCAAACAATACCTATCTAAAGTGGCTCCCCTATTTAGCTTTATTCACAAAGACAATAGCACCATTGAGTTTAACCGAAACCCTCTCACCGCATTTGCTTTGAGTAATGACGGTCCGGATATCTCGGTGGCAGATATCAATAATGACGGTCTCGAAGATGTTTTTATGGGGGGCGCCAAAGGACAAGCTTCCCAATTATTAGTGCAACAAGCCAACGGTGGTTTTGTTAGTTCGCAAGCAGAATTATTCGAAAAGGACGCCATCAATGAAGATGTCGCACATATTTTTAGCGACGTAAACTATGATACCTATATTGACTTGCTAATTGCGAGTGGTGGAAATGAATTTACTTCGGGAGAACCAATATATCCTCGCCTATACATTAATAGAGATGGTAAATTCTCCAAAGACACCCTTTTTATTGCAGGAGATTGGGCCGTCAATGCTTCTAACATCAAAACCTTAGATTTTGATGGCGATGGTGATAAGGATGTTTTTATCACCTCAGACACACCATCATCTTTAGACGGACAAACAACTACACAACTTTTATTAAACCAAACTGGACCAGGCAAACATCTAATCACTTCGACCGAACGTATTCAAGATTTTGTGGACAGAAATCGAGTTAATGATATGCTTACTCTTGACCTATTAAAAACAACTTCGATAATTACCGCGGGAGATTGGTCGCCTATAAACACATATCAATATAAAGACAATGGGCTAGTCTATCAACAACTAAAAGGATTAGAAGACACAGAAGGATTTTGGAATGTATTAAAGGCAGCCGACTTTGACCAAGACGGAGACCTTGATATAGTGGCAGGAAACTGGGGATTAAACAGTAGACTAACAGCTTCCAAAGATGAACCCATTACGCAATACACTTACGATTTTGATGACAACGGAAGTGAGGAAACTGTGATTACCTATTTCTATAGAGGAGTGGAAACCACACTAGCCTCCAAAGATGAATTGGCAAAACAAATGCCATTTATTAATAAAAAATATCCGAACTATTCCAGTTTTGCCAAAGCCTCTATTACCGAAATTTTTGGTGATGATGCGCTAAAAAAAGCTAAAAAAGAACAGGTCACCGAGCTGGCTTCTTGTTATTTTGAAAATCGTGGTGATGGCACTTTTCTAAAGCATTATTTACCCACTTTGGCCCAACTAAGTTCGATCAATGATATCTGGGTAGAAGACTTCAATCAAGACGGTTTTGAGGACCTTCTTTTAGTGGGTAATAATTTTGAAATAAGCACCCAATTAAGTAGCTTAGATGCTTTACATGGACTGCTTTTATTAAATGACAATCAGGGTGGTTTTTATCAAGCAAAAGGACAATTATTTGATATTTCAGGAGCTGCAAGAAACATTGAAAAACTATCTTTTCAAGGTGATGAATACCTCATTATAACCCGAAACAATGATCAACCCGTATTTTTAAGAATTAACAAATAACATCCCTACATGAATAGTACTCATTTATCTTGTGTAATTATAGCAAGTGCTTTTCTTTGGGCTTGCAACTCTAAAGAAGCAACTTCTACAACAACGGAAGAAACACTTTTTTCGCAATTACCTTCTTCCAAGACCAATATCGATTTCACCAATACAGTTGTAAATCAAAAAGACTTCAATATTTTTAAGTACCGCAATTTTTATAATGGAGGCGGAGTTGCTATTGGCGATATAAATAATGATGGGTTGGCAGACATCTACTTTACGGCCAATATGGGGGAAAACAAACTGTATCTAAACGAAGGGAATTTCACATTTAAAGACATCTCTGCTTCAGCAGGTGTTGAAGGAAGCAAACCTTGGTCTACTGGTGTGAATATGGTAGATATAAATCAAGATGGACTCTTGGATATTTATGTGAGTAATGCCGGCAATATGGAAGGCAATAATCACAATAACGACCTTTACATCAACAATGGGGATCTAACTTTTACAGAAAAAGCGGAAGAATACGGTCTAGCGGAAACAGGTTTCTCTACCCATGCCACCTTTTTCGATTATGATAAAGATGGAGATCTAGACGCGTATATCCTCAACAATAGTAATATTCCAGTGAGTAGTTTAGGATTTGCACATCAAAGAGATGTGCGAGCCCAAAATTGGGATGTACCTCAAATTTTCAGAGGGGTTGGAGATATGTTATTGCGAAATGACAATGGAAAGTTTACCGATGTAAGTGAAAATGCCGGTATTTATGGTAGCCTTATTGGGTTTGGATTAGGAGTTATGGTAAGTGATGTAAATAATGATCTATATCCAGATATCTATGTTTCTAACGATTTTTACGAACGAGATTATCTCTATATAAATAATCAAGACGGTACTTTTTCTGAAGAAATTAAAAATTATACCTCGCATCTATCACTGTCTGCAATGGGAATTGATATGGCCGACATAAACAATGATGGAAATGCCGATATTTTCATTACTGATATGCTACCGGAAGGAGATCAACGTGTAAAATCTGTGATGGAATTTGAAGGTTACAATGTATTCAAACTGAAACAAAGTAAAGATTTTTATCAGCAGTATATTCAGAATACGTTACAGCTCAATAATGGAAACGGTTCTTTTTCCGAAATTGCTTATTACAGCGGAGTTTCAGCTACGGATTGGAGTTGGTCTGGATTGCTTTTCGACATGGATAATGATGGATACAGAGATATCTTTATCACAAACGGAATTAATCATGACTTAACCGATCTGGACTTTGTCGATTTCCTGGCCAATGAGATTATTCAAAAAATGGCATTGACCGGCAAAAAAGAAGCGATCGACTCCATTATTGATAAGATGCCTATTCATCCTCTACCCAACTATGCGTATCATAATAATAAAGACCTAACATTTAATGACAAAGCGGAAGAATGGGGTCTTGGATTAGAAAGTATGTCCAATGGAGCTGCTTACGGTGATCTTGATAACGATGGTGATTTAGATTTGGTAGTAAACAACGTAAACATGCCTTCCTTTGTTTATCAGAACAATACAGATAAGCTTACCGATAACAATTACATCAAGCTAACTTTCGAAGGCAGTGAGAACAATAAATTTGCAATAGGAACTGCTGTTAAACTATATTATAACAATCAGGTGACTTTGCAAGAATTAATACCCTCTCGAGGATTTCAATCTTCGATAGAGCATTCCATGACCATCGGATTAGGCGCAACAACTACCATTGATTCTATACGAGTGATTTGGCCGAATGATGCCACAACGAAATTAACAGAGGTTTCAACGAACACCACCTTAAATTTAAAGCAAAATGAAGCCACCGAAATCTATTCCATCCGCCATCCGAAGAAACAAGAAACACTACTAAAAGAACTCTCTAACACTGCCTTCGCATCACACGATGAAAACAATTACAATGATTTTGATTACGAAGGACTCATCTATAAAAAAGTTTCCGAAGAGGGTCCCGCGATGGCAACTGCGGATGTCAACGGCGATGGCAATGAGGATGTGTTTATAGGAGGTGCTAAAGGCCAAGCCGGCACACTGTATTTACATAATGGAAATGGCGCATTTACTGCCAGCCTCAACTTAGACCAAGACAAAGAGCTTGAAGATACGGCTGCAGTATTTTTTGATGCAGACGGTGATAACGACTTGGATTTAATGATTGGAAGCGGAGGTAACCAAGTAAATACAACCATTACAGAAAGCGTTAGACTCTATCTAAATAATGGACAGGGAGAGTTCACCAAGACCAATTTAGACCTTCCCCCTAGCAGCAAAAATATTGCTGTAATTGCACCAAATGATGTGGATGGTGATGGTGATATCGATGTGTTTTTAGGGTCTAGAAGTATTATTGGAATTTACGGAATAGATCCAGATCACACCTATTTGGAAAACATGGGAGACGGCACCTTTAAAAACACTTTTAGAGAAACTGCTGTAGCAACTAAACAAAGTGGAATGATAACAGATGCGACATGGGTTGACTTAAACAACTCGAAGGCTCAAGAGCTCATCACCGTGTCAGACTGGGGAGCGCCTGCAATTTATGCAAACGAAAATGGAAAATTAGTGAAAAAAGCTAGTTCGTTAGATGCTCTTAGTGGCTGGTGGAATAGTATCCATACTGTTGACATCGATGGGGATGGTGACCAAGATCTTGTATTGGGTAATCAGGGGCAGAATCTACACTATCAACCTACTGAAGAACAAGTGATGAAAATATGGGTTAATGACTTTGACAATAATGGAACCATTGAGCAGATTGTTACGCAACGACTTAATGGAAAGGACATGCCCATCCATCAGAAACAAGAAATTGTATCTCAAATGGTTTCACTTAAAAAACAAAACCTAAAGGCGTCCGAATATGCAACTAAAAGCATTCAAGAGCTTTTCTCAGAAGATGTCATCAAAAGAACACGAATGAGAGAAGTGGTTACCTCTCAAACGGTCTTAGTAATTAATGAAGGAGATTTCAATTTCAGTATACAACAGCTACCAGCTCAAGCTCAGTTCTCCTGCGTTTGCGGCATTAGCTGCGAGGATGTGAATCAAGATGGCAAACTCGACATCATCATGGGTGGAAACAATTATGAGTTTAGGCCACAATATTCTCGTTTAGATGCCAATTACGGAACTGTTTTATTACAAGGAGAAGACCAAAGTTTTATTTGGAAAGACTACAGCGAAACTGGATTCTTTGTGAAAGAAGAAGTGAAGCATATGACCACAGTGAAAGATAAAATGGGCAATCGCTATCTGCTCGTTGCCATCAATAATGAAAAACCGAAAGTCTTTGCTATCAACCCATAAACTGATATTATTCTTTGGCTTTATCTTGTCGCTCGTAAGCTGTAACAAGGAGTCTTCACTATTTAGAAATGTGACACCTCGTGAGTCGGGGGTTGATTTTGAGAATAAGCTTATAGAGAGTGATTCCTTAAATATTTTGGACTACCTCTACTTCTATAATGGGGGAGGTGCAGCCATTGGAGACATAAATAATGACGGTTTACCCGATCTATTTTTTTCTTCCAACCAGCACGAAAATCAACTATACCTCAACACCGGCAACCTTAGATTCAAAAATATTTCTAAAAAGGCAGCCATTACAGGAAACAATAGCTGGAACACAGGAGCTATCATGGCAGATGTAAACGGTGATGGCTGGTTGGACATTTATGTAACTGCAGTCGTAGGAATTAATAACTTTACGGGACACAATGAACTATATATTAATAACCAAGACAATACTTTTAGTGAACGCTCAAAAGAATACAATCTAGATTTTCAATGCTACGGAACCACTGCTGCATTTTTCGATTATGATCTTGATGGAGATTTAGACCTATATGTACTCAACCATGCCGTCCATACCGAAAACTCTTTTGGTAAAGCCAATGTACGAAATCAACGAAATGACAAGACCGGTGACAAGCTCTTAAGAAACGACGGAGGCACTTTTACTGATGTTAGTGAAATAGCAGGGATTTATGGTGGAATTAATGGTTATGGTCTAGGACTATCTGTGAGTGATTTTAACAAAGATGGCTATCCAGATCTATATATAGGAAACGATTTTCACGAAGACGACTACTATTACCTCAACAATGGAGATGGTACTTTCACGGAAAGTTTACGACACTATTTTGGCCACACTTCCCGATTTTCTATGGGGAATGATGCGGCTGATATCAACCATGACGGAAAACCAGATCTTATTTCCTTAGACATGGCACCTCAGGATGAAACGGTATTAAAGTCGAGTGAAGGTGATGACACCTATCAAACGCTTCAATTGCGGACACAACGCTACGGCTATCATTACCAATACACCCGCAACATGCTCTTTACCAATAATACTGATGCCCCTTTTACAGAAAGCGCATTGTTAAATGGAGTTGCGGCTACCGATTGGAGTTGGAGTGCTTTATTCAATGATTATAACATGGATGGTCATCAAGACCTTTTCATTTCTAACGGTATTCCAAAACGCCCAAACGATCTCGATTTTATTCGGTTTGTATCGAGCAGTGAAATTCAAAAACAAATGAACAAAAGTAAGCTCGTAGACCAACAGGCATTAGAAATGATGCCATCAGGAGCGATGCCTAATTATTTATTCTACGGAAATGGCACAGGGCATTTTAAAGATGTCTCCAAAACAAACACCCCTTTTGTCGCAGGGGTTTCTGGAGCCACGGCCGTAGGGGACTTGGACAACGATGGAGACTTAGACATGATCATTAACAATCTGAATGCTCCTGCAAGCTTGCTTGAAAACACAAATACTTCTAACGCTAACTATCTGAAAATCCAACTTCGATACAAAGAAAAAAATCTTTTTGGTATTGGCTCAAAAGTCTATGCGTATACCAATGACACGTTGCACTATAGAGAGTTGTTTCCAAATAAAGGATGGCAATCTTCCAGTGAACCTACACTTCATTTTGGACTGGGCAGTAACAGTCTAGTAGACTCTATCCGAATAGTCTGGCCAGACAATACCACACAACTTTTGGAAAAGGCAGGGAGTAATAAGACCCTGTTCGTGAAAGTTGAGAATGCCTCTCCAATTAAAAAGGATTCCACGAATAAGAAAACATTGTTCTCAAGAGTAGGAAACAATCTTGGGATTGACTACGTCCACATGGAAGACATGCATAGCGACTTTGATTATCAAAAACTCATTCCGTATGAGGTGTCAAAAAGAGGGCCTGCTGTAGCCGTTGGTGATTTTAGTGGAGATGGAAAGGATGACATATTTCTGGGCGGAGCTAAAAATCAACGTTCTGTAATTTATCGAAACGACACCAACGGATATTCCGTATTAAATACACCTAAAATCTGGAAGGATAGTATCGCAGAAACTATTGACATGGATATCATGCACTTAGAAAAAGAAAACGCTCTAATAGGACTTATTTCTGTAGGTGGCAACAGTATTTCTCCTTCAAAAAAGGTTTTGAGTAATCAACTTCTTACCATGTCTCCGGATTCTACTTTCACAATGAACGGAGAGGATAAATTAATGAATACAGGAGTAATTAAAATATTTGACAACCCAGATTCTTGGGAAGAGAAAAACTATGGCCCTCTAGTCTTTGAGGGCAACTACACCATGCCTTTGGATTTTGGAAAAACCCCAGTTTCTTTTATAAAGTACACTAAAGGAAAAATTCAAAAATTAGAAGATTTAGGGATGGTCACAGATGCCATCTGGGACGATTTTGATGGAGATGGCCAAAAAGACCTAATCGTTATAGGTGAATGGATGTCACCTACCTTCTTCAGAAATGATAACGGATCACTTTACGAAGTAAACGTAGTAGACAAAAAGCATTCCGGGCTATGGCAAACAATCCTGCCCTTCGATATTGACGAAGATGGCGATACCGATTACCTCCTTGGAAATTGGGGGTTGAATAGTAAATTGAACGCTTCGCTACAAGCACCTTTAAAAATGTATTACGCGGATTTCGATAAAAATGGAAGTACAGAAACGATTCTAGCCTCAGAAAAACAAGGGAACTATTATCCATTATTGGGACTCAATGAGCTCTCTGAGCAGCTCGTATATCTTCGGAAGAAATTTAACAACTATCATTCCTTTGCTGGAAAAACAATGAAAGAAGTCTTTAGTCAAGAAGTATTGGACGAGGCTACCCTGCATGAGGTCAATACATTATCCTCTGGCTTCTTGCGAAATAATGGGAATACCTTTACATTTGAATCGTTTCCTACATCATTGCAAACCGCTCCTATCAAAGCTTTTACAGCTTATGATTTTAATGGAGATGGAAAAGAAAGTGTCCTAGCCGGAGGCAATTATTTTGGTGTGATTCCATTTCACGGCAGATTTGATAGCTTTTCTGGAGCCTTAATTCATTCAGAAAACAACATCGAACTGGGAAATACTTTAGGACTCTCTATGGAACACAAAAGTGTGCGACATTTACAAGTAATTCAACATAACAACCAACCATATCTCTTAATAATTTACAACAATGATGCAGCCCAAGTTTATAGCTTTAAAAAATAAAATATCCCTTCTCGTTCTGGTTATCTCGGCACTTTTCCTCCATTCTTGTGGAGAAAAGCAGCCCATTATCATAACTGCAAATGACTTTCAACAAGCAGCAGACGAGGTGAGCAAGATTATGGTACACGATATATTTTCACCGCCCGTAGCAAGTAGAATTTATGCTTATCCTAATATTGCTGCCTATGAGATTATCGCACAACAAGACTCCAATTATCGTTCTTTAGTTGGTCAAGTAAATGGACTAAGCCCTGTTCCTAAAGCACAAGACACTAGCCTTAACTATTCCTTAGCAGCACTTATCGCCCATATGGAAGTTAGTAAGTCTCTTATTTTTTCTGAAGATAGAATGCAAGTTTATCAAGACAGTTTATATAAGAAATGGAGTGAAATAAATCAACAAGAATTCGAAAAAGCGAAAGATCATGGATTGGTAGTGAGTGACCATATTAAAACCTGGTATGATGGAGATTTTTATAAACAAACCCGTACCATGCCTAAGTTTTCAGTCAACACAGACGATCCTTCTAGGTGGCAACCCACCCCTCCAGCATATATGGATGGAATTGAACCTCATTGGAAAAAGATTCGTCCTTTTGTTTTAGACTCTTCCGCTCAATTCAAACCCACCCCACCTCCGCCCTATTCTTTAGAGAAGGACAGTGACTTTTATAAAGAACTACTGGAAGTTTACGAGATAAGTGAACGCATCACAAAAGAAGGAGACCAAAGTGAAGAAATTGCCATCGCTCAATTCTGGGACTGTAATCCCTATGTATCTGTGACTAGAGGTCATCTTATGTTTGCCACTAAAAAAATTACTCCTGGAGCGCATTGGATGGGAATCACCAAAATTGCTTGTAAAAAAACAAACGCCGATTTCAATAAAACCGTTTATGCCTACACCAAAACTTCTATTGGTATTTTCGACGCCTTTATTAGCTGTTGGGATGAAAAATACCGAAGTAATCTTATTAGACCAGAAACCTTAATTAACAATAACATTGATGAAAACTGGGAACCAATTCTGCAAACACCTCCGTTTCCAGAGTATGTAAGTGGTCACTCTGTAGTGTCAGGGAGTGCGGCAACCATACTTACAAGTATTTTTGGAAAAAACTTTGGTTTCCTTGACGACACGGAACTCCCTTATGGACTCCCAGTAAGATCATTTAAATCATTCAACGCTGCGGCTCAAGAAGCGGCATTGAGTAGAATGTATGGTGGAATTCATTACCGTGCAGCTGTTGAAATTGGTTTAGATCAAGGTATTGAGGTAGGTGACTTGGTGATAGAACGATTGACGTTAACTGCCGAATAATGAAACGCTTTCTGAAAATATTGTTTCCAATCTTAATATTGGTTGTGTGTTGGTATTTTGTAGCAAAAGAGGAAGATTATCAAGTCTCTTTTACTTCAGAACAATCCAAAAGTCTCATATTTCAGCAAATTTTGGACTGGGAAAATTATTCTGGAGAAACCGAAAGTGTCATAGTGACAAATGATAGACAGCCGTACTCCGAAATTTCCCAATCCTTCAAAATAGGAGATTCATCATTTTTATATCAATGGGAACTCAATTCGGAAAAAAACAATAGCACGAAAGTAACTGCTCATATTACGGATCTCAATCATAGTTTTAAACAGCGTTTACAGGTTCCTTTTTTTAAAAATGATTTCGTAAAACGAAGTGTTAAAAATGTTGAAGAAGTTGGCAAGGCTATTGCTATTAAAGGCAAACAATTTAAACTGGGCACCATCGAACGAACCGACTACGGTGGTTCCTATTGCGCGTATCTCCCTGTTACTTCCTCTACGAAGCAAAAGGCTTCGAATATGCTAGCTACCATTGCCATTATAATGGAATACTTAAAAGGAAATGACATAGAATTGCAGGGAGATCCATTTTTAGAAGTTACTTCCTGGGATGAAGGCAGTGATATGATCCAATTCAACTTTTGTTTTCCCATTAGCAAAGGAGACAGCTTGCCCCTTCATGAAACTATTCAATTTAAGGAGACGCTTCCTTTCAAAGCGTTAAAAACAACCTTCAACGGCAACTATCGCATTTCTCATTATGCCTGGTTTCACCTTCTCGAGTATGCCGAACGTGAAGGCCTATTTGTCAAAAAACTCCCCCTTGAAATCTTTTTAAATGATCCGCATTCTGGAGGAAACCCATTGGACTGGCAGGCAGATATTTTCTTACCTTTAGAAGAACAATAAAGTAACCGTGAATACAGCTGTTGATCTTTTATACGAGAACGCCATTGAACTATTGCATAGTCTTTGCACTCCCAATGGCATATTAGCCAGCACTATTGATGCGGACAATTACAAGCGCATATGGGCGAGAGATAGTATTGTTTGCGGAATGGCAGGACTTTGGATTAATGACAGCATCCTTATTGCAGGTTTAAAAGATTCTTTACTCACTCTAGCACAACAGCAACACCCTTTAGGAATGATTCCTTCCAATGTGGATCCACACAATAAGGATGTAAGTTATGGAAGTCTAGTCGGGCGAATTGATGCTAGCACGTGGTTTATTGTGGGCGCGAGTAGCTATTACCTGTACACAAAAGATGAAACAAGTTGGAAAATCTTGTCGCCTGCTATTGAGCAATGTAGAGTATATTTAACT
>JAHZIZ010000392.1 GCA_022601215.1 Bacteroidota bacterium | reverse complement strand
ACTCTGCCCTTTATCTAAATATTAATTATTGAATTAAATCAATTAATTTGGAATTAAGATGATTCTATAAAAGAATGGTGAATTGAAGTAGATACCACCCGAAATAGTAGCTCCTACGTCTGTATTCGTCCAAATAGTACCATCTGCCATTTCAAGCTCTAATCTTAAAGCGATGAATGATGGAGTTGTGTAAACTGCATCAGCTGGAAGTGCATCAACAATTCCTTGTGTAGGAATAGAGATACTACCTCTTGGCAAACCATTCGATTCAATGGTAAAATCAGCTTCTGCAAGAGAAGTGTATAAAATTTCACCGATGTCGTTTCCAGCACCATCAACAAGTGGCTCAGTTACATCTTGATCTTGAAATAATGCTACGTAAGCTCTTACTTCAGTAAAATCAGGAATAAAACTTCCATCTCCTTGTTGTACTTCAATGGTAAGGTCAAGCACATTATTATCTTCGTTACTAATGGTAGCGAATTCTATCGGAGCTTCAATAGTTCTAACGATAGCACCTCTTTCGGTATCTACATTTTCAACTACTTCGTCGATTAGGGCTTCACTGTCCTCGCAAGACACTAGTCCGCTTAACAGGCAAACTCCTAAACATAATTTAAATATATTTTTCATAATATAATGTTGTTTTAAAATTAGTTAGCAACAGGGAACGCAGGTGATGCAGGATTGTTATCCCAGAACACTTGAACACCAACGTTAGGCTTCTGTGTTATGTTACTATTAACGTTTGCTTCGTTAGCTGGATAAAAGAATGATCTTACAAAACCTCCTGGATTTGGTTCCAAGTTAAGTTGTAAATCTTGAGGGAATCCAGTTCTTCTATAGAAGTTGTAAGGATTCATATTTCCATTTCCGTAATGAGCAATGAATGTTTGTTCAGCAAGAATTTCCCATTTAGCATTTCCACTTGCAGCGTTAAAGCTATTTACAACAGCAGTTGCATGAGCGTCCATTTCAGCAGCAGTTGGTACATTAGTAGCACCACTATCTAAATTAGAGAATGGTCTTACTTTGTCCATAGAATCTCCTAATGCAGCACTTAAAAGGTTAGAAGCAGCTCCTGGGTTGTTACCAACTAAAGCCATTTCAGATCTCATTAAGTTTACATAAGATGAAAGCATGATAGGTAAGATACCTGCTCCTCCACCTCCGCCTTCTACCGTAGCAGATCCGAAAGCGTTGCTGTCAAATATACCTCCAGAAGGATAAACTCCTACAGCGGTACGTGTAAATGTATCAGGTGGGATACCTTGGTCATTACCATGGTCTCTTCCCCAGTATCCATCGTCTACAGAACAGAATACCATGTCTCCAGGGTAATGTACTGGACGTGGTGCAGCTGAACAGAATAAACTTTCTTGATCTGAAGCACAAGCTTCTCCATCGGCTCCAATAGCACCTGGAGTACAATCGTTTTGTCTGTAGAAGTAGAACTTTCTTCTTGGATCATCGTTCTGTAACATCAAATTCATGAACCAGTTTGAGCGATATCTTCCAGCACCGTTAACTTGGTAATCTGCAGAATACGCAGGGTGTCTAGTATCTAATTGGTCTGGAATAAGTGTGCTTCCGTATTGGAATTCGAAATCATCTGCTGGAGATGAAATATAACTATCAGGATTGTTAGCAATAGCATTAAAGTTTCCAATAGCGCCTCCGTCTACTAATCTAGTAGTAAGATATGCGTTCATTTTAACAGTGTTTGCTAATTTCACCCATTTGTCAAAGTCATTGTTGTAGTATAAATCTGCTTCCAAATCTGTACCTTCTTGACTCACAAGAGCAATACCTTCATTCAATAAATCGATAACACTTGCGTATACATCAGCACCTGGATCAACTATAGGAGCTGGGAATGCATCTGGTTGATTAGCTTGAGAAAATGGTACATCACCAAATCCATCTACTAAAGTCATATAAGAATAAGCCTTTAGAATTTTCATAACTCCAAGGTGCTTTACTTGACCAGCTTCTTCAGCCAAAGGCTCTGCTGCTGCCATATCTGCAAACATATCTGCATAAGCTCTAGACCATTCTCCGTCTAAATTTGCAGGTTCGAAATTGTTAACATATGTTTTTCCAAACATATACTCAATACGTGTTAGCTGATTTCCATTACGTCCCATTTGACGCATAAATGAAGCAAAGTCCACTTGGATTTCAGTTAAAAATCTATCAACACTTGCATTTTCAGTGGTGATTTCATTAGGGTTCGTTAGTAAATCTAAATCTGTAGTCTCACAAGATGTAAATGATAGACCAAGAAGAAGAAGAACAACTGCCGATAATTTATTTATGTTTTTCATGTCTTATTTTTTTTTAGTTTAGAAAGTAGCGTTAATGCTAAATCCATATCTCTTACTACTTGGTCCAGTTAAGAATTCAAAACCAGCACCATTACCAGCACCTAAACCTGTCGTGTTAGGGTCAAAGTTGATCCCTTCAGGAGTGTTGTAGGCGTCATACCATAAGTTGAATCCACTTACTTTTAAACGTAAACTTCCAAAAGGAGTCTTGTCTAAGAATTTGCTAGGTAGAGAGTATCCTAATGATACTTCTTGTAGACGTAGTACTGAAGCATCATATACAGATAATTCATCGGCCTGACTTGCAAATCCATTTGTAAAGTAGAAATCAGAGTTGTTGATCTGAATGTTGTTTGGTAATCCAGTATCTTGGTTCACACCATCTAAGATGTATGTTCCTAAACGATTTTCTGTATCAGTTGTTAAACCACGTCCTAATAGAGTAGCTACGTATGTAGAGTAGATATCTCCACCAGAAATATGGTTGAAGGCAACATTGAAAGAAAGACCTTTCCAAGACATCGTACTAATATAGTTCATGATGAAATCTGGATTAGAATCTCCAATTTGTGGAAGAAGGTCATTTTCGTCAACATTCGCAGCAACATAGTTACCTGCATTGTCAACAAGAAGGTTTCCTTGATCATCTCTTGCTACAGCAGATCCAAATAATGCTCCTAGAGGTGCACCTACTTTGGCACCGTTACCTAAGTTTGTAAATCCAGCGTAGATAATAAGATCTGTATCTTGTCCAAGATCGATAACTTCACTTTCGAACGTTGTGAAGTTTACATTAAGCTTCCAGTCGAAACCTCCTGTATTACTCTTAAAGATGTTAAGACCTAAATCAGCCTCAATACCGTTAGAGTCAATCTGTCCAATGTTACTATCTGTACGAAGTGCTCCAGTTGAAGCAGGAATTGGCTGATCTTCTACAATAAGGTCAGTAGTGGTTCTTGTAAAGTAAGATACATCAAAAGATAAACGGTTAAATAATTTACCTTCCGCACCAAATTCAATTTCTTCAAATAATTCAGGTCTGATATTTCTGTTACCAATTGTATTAGATGCAGTATTAGATGTAATTGGTCCATCATCGTTTTGCCATCCAGTTGGGTCTAAATCCACTACAGTTACTGTTGGGTAACCTGTTGCGAAGTTTGCTGAAGTACCGTAACCAGCTCTTAATTTTAAGTAGTTGATTCCATTATCAGATTGAAGCCCTTTGAACGCTGTAGTAGGAACAAAAGAGGCACTTACTGATGGGTAGAATAATGAGTTGTTAACAGAGTTAGAAACCCAGTCATTACGTCCAGATAAGTTTAAGAAGAAGTAGTTGTCAAAATCAAGTAACGCTTGACCAAACACACCAATAATATTTCTTCTTTGCTTAAATTCAATCTGAGATTGACTTGTAAATCCTGAATGATCAAAGAATCCAAATACCTGCTGATCTGTACTTCTAAGACCTGTTCTTACGAAATCAGTGCTTTTAGATGTTGCTCCAACAGATACGTTCAAGTTCATTTTATCATCTAAGAAAGAAAAGTTGTTTCCTGATAATACAATTCTGTGATCGTAAATAGTGTTCGTGTTGTTTCTTGTTTCGTAGAAACCTGTATTTGTTACAATGTCACCAACTCCACCTCTGTTTTGTCTGTTAACATTGTTCTCAGAGTAAGAGTCAATACTCGCTTGATAGAATACATTAAAGTTATCTGTAATGTTATAGTCAATAGCTGCATAACCATTCACACGGTTAACCAACTGCTTAAACTTAGCATTCTTGATAGTCCATAATGGGTGTTGAATCGCGTTATCATCACGATAGTAAACACTAGCTCCATCAGGAAGCTCAAATGGTAACTCTTGGAAATCAATACTTCTTGGAGTATAGAAAAGGTCACCAAAGATTGAAGAACCAGCTCCAAAGTTACTACTACCAAAACTGGCAGAAACTGGAGGGGTTTTTAAATCTGTCTTCGTGTAGGTCATCGAACCTCTTAACTTAATTTTGTTCGTTAATTCGGCATCACCAGAAATAGTTAAGTTATTACGTTTAACGTTGTTTCCAGGTGTAAACCCATCTTCATCTAAGTGAGAGAATACAACTCCATAACCATATTTTCCATCTTCACTTCTTCCTCTAGCACTTACAGATAAGTTTCTAGCAAGACCTTTGCGGAAAAATTCTTCAACACTGTTTCTAGGTTTCCAATCATAACGTAAAGGATTACCATCCTCATCACGATATAGTTCTTGGAAATCTGGGTAGTTAGTTGCTAAGAAAGCTGAAGTAGCATAAGGGTGGTCTAATGTTCCGTTTTCATCGAAAGCAGGATCATTGCTCCATCCACCTAAACCATCTCTGTAGAATCCTGGTCCCCAGTTAGAGTAGAACCAACCAAACGCTTGGTCAAATCCTCCACCAAATTGATTTTGGTAGTCTGGTAATGTAGACACTTGATTCACAAATACAGAAGATGAAATCTCAACTTCTTGTTTAGCATTCTGTGCACGTGTACTTCCAGTTTTAGTTGTGATAAGAATCACCCCGTTTCTACCTTCTGTACCATATAGTGTTGTTGCTGCTAAACCTTTTAAGATATCCACACGCTCAATGTTGTTCGGGTCAATATCAAAAGATCTACTCGATCCCATGTTACCGTCCACGAAGTCACCAGCTTCGTTTGTATCATTACTAATTGGTACACCGTCAATCACATATAATGCGTTGTTGTCTCCAGAGAAGGAGTTTGTACCACGGATAATTACTTTGTTTGCAGATCCAGATAAACCATTCTGAGTGGTAATGTTGATACCTGCAGCTTTACCAGTAAGAACACGAGTAAGGTCAGTCTGAGGACTTTCCTTAATGGCTTCTTGTTGGATAGAAGAAACTGAATACCCTAAGGCTTTTTTCTCCTTCTTTACAGCAAATCCAGTTACCACCACCTCATTAAGGACAGATGCATCTGGTTCCATTCCGAAAGAAATACTGGAAGCAGAAGCTCCCACAGTTTTCAATTCTGTCTTGTAACTTAGGTAGCTAAACTCTAGTACTTGTCCAACACCAACGTTGATAGAGTAATTTCCATCAAAATCTGTTTGGGTACCATTAGATGTGCCTTGTACAATAACATTAACCCCTGGTAACGGCAGATTGCTTTCATCTGTAATCGTACCTGAGATTGTTTTTTCTTGTGCGAACGTGAGTTGCACTACTAACGCCAGTAATAGCGTTAAAATTCCACTAAACTTTGTTCTCATTTTATAATTTATTTGAATTAGCCAACGCCAAAAATCACAATAAAAAGTTAATTACACAACTTTTCATCCTTAAATTTTGGTTTTTTTTTAAAGTAATTGTTAAGCTATTGTTAGGATTAGCTAAAACCGAGAAGAAAGGCTCAGGTGTATTTTTGTGTTGGAAAATTTGAAGTTTTGCTCTTGTGAAATTCCATTAGCGATATTGAATTTAAAAATTCCCGCTTCCGTTTGCAGTCCAAGACCAAGCCCAAAAGAAAAAAGTTCTTCCTTAAGAGAAAGCACATTATTTTCAAAATAGGCAAGGTCGATAATGCTGTGAAGGTAGGTGTCGTTGTTGAAGATGTAGCGATACTCAGTGTTTAAGACGGTAAATGTTGAGGCATCGATGCTGTTTTCGCTAAACCCACGTATGCTGTTTATTCCTCCAAAGCGATACAGTTCATTTGTGAGGTAGGTATCGCTTGAGAGTAGACCGCTTTGGTTTTGAATGAAAATTGAATTTCTATGGTTAAGATTAATGGTGTGGTGTAAGTGTGTTTTTATTCTGAATTGATCGTCTTTATTTTGATCCATATTTCGGGTTCCTATTTCAGAATTTACCGAAATCAAGGTTTTTACGGGAAACAATGGGTTGTTTTGTTGTTGGGTGTATGTTGCGCCGAGTAAAAAATAGTTGGAGTTGTAATCTTCAACTGCAATTCCGGCTACAGCTTCTTCTAGTAGATTGCTTGATTCATATGTCTTGTACCCTAGTTGTGTTTCTATTTTTGGAGAAGGTTGATAGGTAGTTGCGATTTGTTGGTCTGTTGTTGTGAAGGTGCTATCTCTTTTAAATATTTTAAGCGCTGCGCTGAGTCCAAATGGAGATTTAAATAGGTAAGGGAGTTTTACGTTTGCGCTAAAATTGAGCTGTTCTCTCCCGTCAGCCTTGTAATTGATGCGGAGTTGTTCTCCAAAATTTAGATTATTGTTTAATTCAAGGTTGAGATATCCGTTAAATTCTAATTTTTGTGTTTCTTCATTAGTAGCAAACCCAATGATACCGTCAAACAGGTTGTTGTTGCTTTTCTCTAAGTAGAGGTACAAGGTGGTGCTGTCCTTTTTAAAAAGAACTTCTGGTGTTTTGATGCTGCTAGCAAAACCTAAATTGTTGAGTAGTGTGTTTTTGTTGATAATATCGTTACGGTTAAAGGACGTGTAGGGTTTAATGCCTGCGTAATGTTTGAGGAATGAAATGGGAAATTTTTCGTAGCCTTTAATTATGATGTTGTCAATAGTTCTGGTTGAGCCATTGTTTTGCTCAAGTCGACCAGAGATGAGGATGTTGTTTTTTTGTTGCAGGTCAATGAGATGAAGTTTTGCAAATGGATTGCCTTTTTCGATTGTGAGTTCATTGAGATGTCGAAGTGCTTTCTCAGTATCTATTATTCGGAGAAGAAAGGTGCTGTCCGTTGCTGTTTCGGAAATGAAACGAATTTCTTCTTTGCTGAAATCATTTTTGCTGTATGAGACTATGATGTATTTCCATTGATTGCCAAGGACAAAGTGACTTGTGTATGTCGAATCATTTTTTTTGATAAGATCGTCTAGTCTGGATTCTAGGTAACCGAGTTTTTGAAAAGTGGGGAGGAGCGAGTCTACTTCCGTTTTTAAGCTTGCAAAGTTAGGGTGAGTAGTAGTGATTTGTAATGAGTCTATTAGGTGGCTTATCTCTGGGCTTTCGGCGGTAACTTCTAATTGTAGCTCTTGTGCAACAAGTGTGATGCTGGAGATAGTATATATATTAAGGTATAAGATGAAATGAAAAAAATACTTCAAAAGGCCGCTTTTAATGGTTGTAAAGCTAACGTTCTTGATGGTGTTTTCATATTTGAATGGTAAATAAATGTAACTCATTGAAAAATAAATTTTCAAGTGTTTGAAAATTACATTTTTATTTCTACCTTTGCACGCCCTTTTATAGGGGAAATTATATCAATTAATAAAGTTTAACAAGGATTTTATATGCCAACTATTTCACAATTAGTACGAAAAGGAAGAGCCAAAATAACCAAGAAGAGTAAATCGGCTGCTTTAGATTCGTGCCCGCAACGCCGCGGAGTGTGTACGCGTGTATATACCACGACGCCTAAAAAACCGAACTCAGCTATGCGTAAAGTAGCACGTGTTCGATTGACAAATGGTAAAGAGGTAAACGCATACATCGGAGGTGAGGGACACAATTTACAAGAGCACTCGATAGTATTGGTTAGAGGTGGAAGGGTGAAAGATTTGCCAGGAGTTAGATACCATATCGTTCGTGGAGCTTTAGACACCGCTGGTGTTGAAGGTAGAACACAACGTAGATCTAAGTACGGTGCAAAACGCCCTAAGAAGTAATTTTAACATTTTTAAAAGGAAGAAATGAGAAAAAGAGCAGCGAAAAAAAGACCGCTTTTACCAGATCCACGTTTCAACGATCAGTTAGTGACTCGTTTTGTAAACAACATGATGTGGGACGGAAAGAAGTCGGTAGCTTTCAAAGTATTTTACGATGCAATTGACATTGTAGAAGAGAAAAAAACAGACGAAGAGAAGACAGCGTTAGAGTTGTGGAAGGATGCCCTTTCAAACGTAATGCCACACGTAGAAGTACGTAGTCGAAGAGTGGGTGGAGCAACGTTCCAAATCCCAAATCAGATACGACCAGATCGTAAAATTTCAACCGCTATGAAGTGGTTAGTTCTTTATGCAAGAAAACGTAATGAAAAATCTATGGCGCAAAAATTGGCATCAGAGATTTTAGCTGCGGCAAAAGAGGAAGGTGCGGCTGTTAAAAAGCGTACTGATACTCACAAGATGGCAGAGGCAAACAAAGCATTCTCACACTTTAGATTCTAACAGAAATGGCAAGAGATTTAAAACTTACTAGAAATATTGGGATTGCTGCGCATATTGATGCCGGTAAAACCACGACTACAGAGCGTATCCTTTATTATACAGGGGTAAGCCATAAAATTGGAGAAGTTCACGATGGTGCAGCCACAATGGACTGGATGGAGCAAGAACAGGAAAGAGGTATTACAATTACTTCTGCTGCAACTACTTGTACTTGGAGCTTCCCAACAGAAAATGGTCAGCCTACGCCAGAAGCGCAGGGATACCATTTTAATATTATTGATACTCCTGGTCACGTTGACTTTACAGTGGAGGTGAATAGATCACTTCGTGTATTGGACGGATTGGTTTTCTTATTTAGTGCAGTAGATGGTGTAGAGCCACAATCTGAGACTAACTGGAGATTAGCTGATAACTACAAGGTGCCACGTATTGGTTTTGTAAACAAGATGGACCGTCAAGGATCTAACTTCATGGCTGT
>JAHZIZ010000391.1 GCA_022601215.1 Bacteroidota bacterium | reverse complement strand
GCAAAGAATTGCTTCAATTTTTGTCTTATTCTTCCTTTTTAGTAGTGTAATTTTTTCACAGACCACCTTTGAAAAATATCCAGTTTTCACTAAATGTGAAACCGTCCCTATAGAACAATTAGAGGTCTGTTTTAATAACACGGTAAGGGAAATTATAACTACTAATTTTCAAACACCCGCTATTGTTTCAGAAGAGCAATATGAAGGGGAATTGAGTGTTTTATTCGAAGTAGATAAAGAGGGAAATTTTAAGGTGCTATATATAGATGCTATCTATGAAGAGTTAAAAGTGGAGATGTTGCGCGTTTTTAAGGAGTTTCCTAAAATTACTCCTGCAAGCTATAATGGAAACGTCGCGTATTCTCAATATACTATTACGCTAGGACTGCCTTTGGGAGCACTAAAAGAGGAGGCCTTTAAAAGGGATTCCAATTCAGTAAATACGAGGAATAATGAGGTGATTGGTTCCTTAGAGAGTCCAGAATATGATGCTATTGAGAAATACCCATACGCCAATGATGAATACCGAAGTGCCATTAATATTCCATTATCTCATCATAACTATAGTTTATTTGACGCCTCTCTAAATCAGGTAGGAACCAATGCGCATACGGCGCAAAAGCCGTTTGTGTATAGTGAAGTAAACAAGTATTACAATTTTGAAGAGGCGAATGCAGCCATTTCCAAAACAAGAACTACTTGGTTGGGGCGAAAGTGGTGGAACGAACATATGGTTGCCTTTAAAGGGAAAGACTATTGGATCACCTTAGATCCAGGAGTAGATCTGCAGGCTGGGAAAGATATAGATGCAGAAATTGATACTTACAACAACACGCGTTTGATATATACCCAAGGTGGACTTGGAGACCATTTTAACTTCTTTGCTGTAGTATACGAAAGTCAAGGGCGTTTTGCAGATTATTTTAATCGTTTCGCTGAGGCGAGAAGACCTTTTGGAGGTAATCCGGCCACTATACCAGGAATGGGTATTGCCAAAGAATTTAAGGAAGATTCTTATGATTATCCTATAGCTACTGGACATATCTCCTATTCTCCTAGCAAGTATTTTAATTTTCAATTAGGTCATGGAAAGAACTTTATTGGAGATGGATATCGGTCTTTGCTGTTAAGTGATAATGCTAGTCCATATCCATATGTGCGTGTGAATTCTACTTTTTGGAAGCTGAAGTATACCAATACTTGGATGTCTCTTAGGGATATAAGAGGAGACGTTGCGGAGAGTAATCGCTCGTTTAAAACGAAATATGTGGCGAATCATTATCTATCATATAATGTTTCAAAACGACTTAATATTGGACTTTTTGAAAGTGTGGTGTGGATTAATGATAACGATAGAGGATTCGATTTTAATTTTGTAAACCCCGTAATCTTTTTTAGGGCCATTGAGTTTTCAACGGGTTCTCGTGGCGGTAATGCGCTGATTGGTCTTACGTCCAAATACAAAGTGAGTAACCGTGTAAATGTTTATGGACAATTAATCATTGATGAATTTTCTTCTAGTGACATATTCGGAGGAGAAGGGAGTTATAAGAACAAAACTGGGTATCAAATAGGAGCCAAATATTATGACGCGTTTGGTGTGAAAGGGTTGTATCTGCAGGCAGAGTATAACCGAGTACGCCCATTTACTTATTCTCATAATACGGTAGTTCGCAATTATGGGCATAACAATCAATCATTGGCACATACATTAGGGGCTAATTTTTCTGAATTTATTGGGATCGCTCGTTATCAAAACGGGCGCATTTTTGGGGATCTAAAAATCATTACGGCAACAAGAGGTTTTAGTTTTAATACCGAAGAAGATACAGCAACCTACGGAGGTAATATCTATGAAACTGAAAATGACAGAGTGGCTGATAACGGGAATGAACTTGGACAAGGAAATAAGACTTCCTTTTTTCATACTGAATTGCAAGGGGGATATCTTATTAACCCAGCGACCAATTTAAAAATATATGCCAGTCTAATCATCAGAGACTTTACACCAGAGTTAAATACCGAAACCACTTTCGAAAACAACACCACATGGATAAATTTTGGAATTCGAACCGATTTATTTAATTGGTACAACGATTTTTAGGTTCGTTATTTGTTTTTGTTCCGTCCTAGTCTCTTGTCATATTGTGTTTTAGTTGAGGTATAGATTACATCCAAGAATTTGTCTGAATTAATATATCCATCTCCAAAACCTTTATCATTATAAGGTTTCATTACATCATCTAAAGTTGCGATTTCTTCTTTAGTTTTACCAGAGGCATAATAATAGAGAACCCTATCTTTTAAATACTTCATCATGCTAATGGTTTCTTCAATGTTTTTCTTATTGGCTAAGTTGCCATGCCCTGGAATTACCTTTGTGTCTTCATCGATGATGAGTAGAAGTTTTTTTAATGCCGATAAATAACCGTCATAACTTCCTCCATTATTAACGTCAATGTATGGATATCTACCGTTAAAGAAAATGTCTCCAGTATGCAATACATTGCTTTCTGTAAAATAAACAACCGCATCTCCATCTGTATGAGCATTGGATAGGTGAAGTGCCATTATTTCTTGTCCATTGTATTGAAAGGTCAAGTTTTCGGAAAAAGTGATCATTGGGAATATGTTTTCCTTTAAGACTTCTTTTTCACGCTTGGTAAGTTGGTTCTTCATATACTTTTTAGCCGCTTTCTTTGCATTTTCTCCTTCTCCACCTGCCTCGCCTTTTTCAAGGCGATCTTTATAATCCTTATCGCTGGTTGCCCCTGCCTTGTCAAGGAGTCCTTTTAGGAGGTTCTTTTTCACATTATCGTGAGCGTAAATTACAGTTCCTAACTCATTGAAGTTTTTATTTCCTCCAGTGTGGTCACCATGATGATGCGTGTTGATTAGATATTTTACAGGTCTTTTGTCCAAGCGATTGGTTATTGCTAATATGTCTTCGGTGGCTTCCGCAAATTGATTGTCTATTAATAGAATTCCATCTTTTCCGTAGTTAACACCAATATTCCCTCCTTTTCCTTGTAGCATAAAAATGCTGTCTTTCACAAATATTCTTTTAATTGAAGATTGTTTTTTGATCGTGCTTGCTGTGTCTTTTCCATCTTTTTCCTGAGCAGTAAGGCCCATAGATAATAGCATCATG
>JAHZIZ010000390.1 GCA_022601215.1 Bacteroidota bacterium | reverse complement strand
TCTAGACCCTGGACTCTATAACATTCAAGAAAACCTACAGAATGGCACTAGCAATGAGACTAATGTTCTCAAACAGAATGACTAACTTTGAAGTTATGAAGAAATTTTTTGCCCTTATAATGGGATTATCAGGTTATCTCGTACAAGCCCAATTTGGCCCGCAGCAGGATATCACCAATAATGCTGACGGTGCACAATCTATTTTTGTAGCCGACTTGGACGGAGATGGTTTGAAGGATGTGGTCTCCGCCAATAGATTTGGGGATAATATTTCGTGGTACCAACATTTGGACGGGGAAGGAAATTTTGGAACCCAAATCCTTATTGACCCTTTTCAAGAGCCAAAAAATGTGTATGTAGCCGATTTAGATGGAGATACGGATATGGATGTATTGGCGACCTCCTTAGCATTTGATCAACTGGTCTGGTATGAGAATTTAGACGGTTTGGGTAATTTTAGCAACAGGATTATTATTTACGATGGTGATAGTCCTACTATAGGGTCTTACAATATGGTTGCGGCAGATATAGATGATGATAATGACTTGGATATTGTGATGGCCAATGATTTTAACGGCGTGTCTTGGTTTGAGAATTTAGATGGTCAAGGCGATTTTAGTGCTAGAAAACCCATTTCAACGAATACTTCTGTAACTCGCTCTGTTTTTGCCATTGATATCGATGGAGATAGTGATTTAGATGTTGTAGCCAATGGTTCCTCTGGGGTAGATCGTTTGTTTTGGTTTGAAAATTTGAATGGTTTAGGTACTTCATGGGATGGTGACTTTTTAGAAACTACGAGTTATCCTGGACAAGCGTTTTGTGCTGATTTGGATGGAGATGATGATGTGGATATTATAACATCTACTCCTGCCGCAGACCTAGTGGCTTGGCATGAAAACACCGACGGACAAGGAACCTTTGGTCCTGAGCAAATTATTTCTACAAATGTGGATTTTCCTCGATCTGTTTTTATTGCAGATTTAGACAATGACAATGATAATGATATTATTACGGGTTCTTCTAGTGATGGGAAAGTGGCTTGGTATGAAAATACGGATGGCGCAGGGAACTTTGGACCACAACAGGTACTAACAACGACGGAAGTTGGTGTTCATAAAGTGGTTGCTGCAGATTTAGATGAGGATGGAGATCTAGATGTTTTTTCTGCTTCTCAAAATACGGATACGCTGGCTTGGTTTGAGAATCTCACTATTTTAGGGGTGGAGGATATAAACGCCGTGCCTGTAACTTTGGTGCCTAACCCGGTAAGGGACATCTTGCATATTAAGACAGAAGCGCCTATCACGTCGATTATAGTGAATGATGTGTTAGGGAGAAAATTATTGGAACATCAAGGGGATCAAACTACCCTTGAAGTATCCGGATTACCCAAGGGCTTGCTATTTGTCACCGTAATCTCAGATTATGGTATGGGGATACAGAAGGTGGTAAAGGAATAGCTCCCTATCTAATTGCTTAGCAGTTGTATGACTCTTTGAATTTCGGCTGCGTCAGAAACTCCTTGGACATCACTATTAAAGAGATCTTGTGAGGCATGCATATTTTTCTTAATGGCGGATAAGTGTACCATATTGAACCCAACCTCCTTAAAGGTTAGGACGTTGGAGGAAGTGATCCCTCCACCAGGCATTATTTGAAAACTAGTATCGACGTCTTTTAAAAATGTCTTAAGTAACTCTATTCCGTCAATGGCCTTAGCTTCCTGCCCAGAACTCAGTACTCGTGTCACGCCCATTAGAATCATTTCTCGCAATGCCTGTCTCGGTGCTTTAGCGATATCAATAGCACGGTGAAAAGTAAATTCCATGTCCTGGGCGGCGCTAATTAGACGTTTAGTCGCCGTGATATCTAATTCATTGTCTGAAGTTAGCACTCCACTTACGACTCCAGCACAGCCCAATTGTTTGCAGTATATGATGTCCGAAATCATTCCATTTAATTCCTCTTCAGAATAACAAAAATTCCCTGAACGAGGTCTGATGAGAACGTGAGTTTCAATAGCTAATTCTTCTTTTACTTTGTGAATGAGTTCGTAGGAAGGCGTTAGCCCGCCTACCGAAAGATCAATACATAGCTCAATACGATGGGCGCCAGCTTCTTGCGCAATACGCGCACTTTCAAAGCCATTAGCGCAAATTTCTATAATCATATTTTTTAGTTTGACACCGCTAAGATCCCCTCGAGGTTACATGTTGTTTTATTCCGCGTCAACTTCCGTCTCTAGATTAAAGGATGTCATTCTATTATAATTTCGTCAATAAATGTCCATGCCTTATTCCCAGCTCCCTGAACCCCTTCTGGAATGGTGCCGTAATTTGGGATTTTAATCGTTAATTTTGTGACAATCGTCTCTTGCTTTTCATGGTATTTAATGGCAGCACGCTGTACGTTGCTTTCCGTTTTAGGAGTAATATTCGTGCCGTTGATCATTTTCACGCCATTTTCTAAATACAGATCAACCCTCATTTCTTTTGGTGTATAAATCCATTGGCCAGGCGCATTGTAAAACCGTGTGGCAACATTTGAAATTTTTGTCGGCTTGGGAAAATCGATGGTGATCTCCAAATTATCTCCCCAAAACCCCAGCCATTCCTTGTCGCCATATCGACTGTCACTTCCTGAAATTCCATTGAGCAAGGCTTCCTTACCACCAGCGCTATACGCTGGATGAGGTTCCTTATTTATGGTAATGCTTCCTTGAATCCCTTTGTGAAATTGAATGTTTTCTGAAAAATGACGCCCTATAAGACTGTCATTTTTATAGACCGCAGCGGTAATCCTTGTGTTTTCAGTAATAGGAATAGGTGAGACATATTTTTGTGAGATAGCAGTGGAGTCAATGCTAAATCGAATATCTTGATTAGATAGTGCCGATTCTAAACTATAAAAAACACTGCCCTCCTCTTTAATAACCTTCCCTGAAATATCATACAAATGGTTGGCGTAGTTGATGTCTAAGGCCTGTAGTCTAGGAAGGAAAGACTCCACCTTAGCAAGGAAATTCGGGTAGTCGGCATCTGGATGTGTACTAGGCCCTTTCCAGACCACTTCACTCATTGCCAACATACGTGGAAACGCCATGTATTCTACTTGGTCTGTTGTAGGCATGTATTCGGTCCAGACGTTCCCTTGAGCGCCGAGGACGTGGTGCTGTTTGTTAGAAGGAATATCTTCAGGAATAGGATCAAAGTTATAGATCTTTTGAAGGGGTAGAAATCCACCAATAGCCAACGGCTCGTCTTCGTGCTCCGCCTGATAGTAATCGAAATACGCATGAGATGTTGGTGTCAGAATTACGTCGTGCCCTTCATTGGCGGCTTGTACAGCACCTTCAATACCACGCCATGACATAACCGTCGCATTAGGGGCTAATCCGCCTTCTAAAATTTCGTCCCAACCAATAATTTTTTTACCCTTGCTATTTACATAGGTTTCTATCTCTTTAATAAAATGACTTTGGAGTTCGTGTTCGTCTTTTAATCCAAGGTCACTAATTAGTTGTTGGCAATTCCCACAGTGTTTCCAATGTGCCTTTGGAGCTTCATCACCTCCTATATGGATGTATGTACCAGGAAAGAGTTCCATGACTTCAGCTAACACATTTTTTAGGAAGGTAAATGTTTCGGGTTTGGGGCAATAGATATCTTCAAACACGCCCCACTTTGTAGCTACGGGGACTTCTTTTCCAGTACAACCTAATTCAGGGTAGGCACTAATCGCCGCTTGCGCATGACCAGGCATTTCAATTTCTGGAATGATGGTAACGTTTTGGGTGGCTGCAAAAGCCACTACTTCTTTAACGTCTTCTTGGGTGTAATATCCACCGTATCGTTTGCCATCAAATTCTTGAGGATGATCACTATAATGCCCTAGCAATGTTTCTTCTCGATACGCTCCTTTATTGGTAAGATCGGGATATTGCTTTATTTCTATGCGCCATCCTTGATCTTCTGTTAAGTGCCAATGAAAGTAATTCATTTTAAGCATAGAAAGATGGGCGATGTATTCTTTGATAAATTCCTTGTCGAAAAAATGCCGCCCCACATCCAAATGCATTCCTCTATATGAAAATTGTGGGGCATCTTTAATCGTTACGGCGGGAATGGAATAAGAGTCCGCTATTATATGTGTATCGGTTTCAAAAGTATGGGGCATTAATTGTCGTAAACTTTGCACTCCCCAAAAGGCACCGTTGGCATCGGAACTTTTAATGGAGATGGTATTTTTGGCAACCTCCAGCGAATATCCTTCAGTAGGAAGAGAATCCACCTTACTAATCACGATATGTGCATAGTCTTTTCCAGTGGCCTGTAGCTCAAACCCAGCTCCTTTTTTGATATACTTTTTTAAGAACGCACCGGCTGTTTCAAATTCCTTTTCATAGAATAAGGTGGTATTTTGATCTAAACTAAAATGGGTGTCAATTATCTCAATTTCTTGAGGCTGTGGAATGATAGCGATGCTATTTTTAGAATGATTTCCATCCTTTTGTTGACAAGAGATGATTAGAAAAAAAACAAAAAGGATGCGTAACATGTTGGTTCGTTTCATCCACCTAAAATAAGGAATCCTTTTGGTTAAATGGATGCCTTTTCTATGGCAATCCATTGTTTGGTTTCATTTCCTTCTTGATCTACGGCGGTGAGCAGATATCTACCCGGTACTGGTTCTAACGCCAATTCATGAAAAGTTTCTGTCATTCCAACAAAGGATTCATCTAAGTACCAATAAACTTTTGTTTCCGGGGAACGGTGTGCCAATTGAAAGATTACTTCGTTTACAGTGGCATCAAAAGTTTTAGCTAATAAAATGGTTTCATGCTTCTTTGGAAAAATGAATTCCATGACGTCTTCTCCATCACGAAGGCAGTCGTTTTTAAACGGGGGTAACGGACGATATTCGGGATGCAATGCTGCATAGTAATATTCCTCTACTGGCGGAAGTGTGAAGCGATGCTCTTGTTTCATTTCGGCGAGATCATAGCAAGAGGAATTGACTTGAAAATTCCTGCTTGGGTCAAGAAAAACACGCTGATGATAAGAACAAGGTACCGATCTTAATCCGTTATTCGGAATGAATTCTGACACTACCTCTGCACAGAAAACACCTGCCAAATGACCACTTATTTGGCATAATTCTGTCTCTTCCAGTGCATCATAAGGCATCGCAAACCATTCGCTTTTTGGCAACATATCCAAGACGTCGAATAATACAGGAGCTGCTGCTTGAACTCCTGTTAGTCCTGGTCGTCCTTCGCCATCGGCGTTTCCAACCCAGACTCCAATCGCAAATTGCGAAGTGACTCCTACGGCCCAAGCATCTTTAAAGCCGAAACTGGTGCCTGTTTTCCAGGCAACAGGTTGGGAACTGCTAAAGTATTCCCAGTTCACTTCACTTTCAGGTCTATTGACCCCTTGTAACGCCTCAAATGTTTTATAGATACTTCCCGCTGTAAAAACAGGAGCTTTTTGGGTCACATTTCCGAAGTCATGGGTCTCATTCAAAACAAAACTTGGGGCAATAAATTGGGCATCGAGGTATTCACTAGAGGAGGTATTAAAGTAGTTCAGGGAGGCTGCCATACCGGCATAGGCATTCGTGATTTCCCATAATGAACTCTCGGCACCTCCTAAGATAAGAGAAAGCCCGTAGTGATTTGGATGCTTATTTATCTGTTTTATATTAAGTTCTTGCAATCGTTTATGAAAACGTTCCAATCCATATTGGCGCAACATACGAACAGCAGGAATGTTTAAAGAACGAGAAAGTGCTTCGTTGGCAGGAACGGCTCCGTGAAAACGATTGTTGAAATTTTGCGGGTTATAGCCGTTGATAATGGTCGGTACATCCGAGACTAATGATTTTGGTAGTACATCGCCACCATCCAAGGCCGAAGCATATAAAAAGGGTTTAAGAATACTGCCTGTACTCCTAGCTTTGTCAATAATATCGACATAATTATTATGGTCTTTATGCGTAGGAGCGTTCCCAACGTAGGCTAGCACTTCTCGAGTATTTACATCCAATACAAGTACCGCAAGATTATTTATTTCGTTTTGTTTTAAAAGATAATGATGATCTGAGATGAGTCCATTCACTTTTTGTTGAAGGCCATAATGTAATGTAGATTTTATACGCTGCCCTTTATGTTGTTGTTTTATTTTTTCTGAAAGATGTTCGGCAACCTGAGGTAAAGGAAGAGGCTTTCCTGGTAAGGGTTCCTCCTGTGCTAATTGGTACGTTGTTTCATCAATAACATTTTTTTGAAATAATTTCAACAAGAGTCTATTTCGCTTTTCCAGTAAAATGGATTCATTGCGTCCTGGAAAAATTAAAGAAGGCGCATTGGGTAATACGGCTAGAGCGGCTGCTTGTCCCCAGCTTAAGTCGTTAGAGGGAATTCCGAAATAGCGCCAAGAGGCCGTTTCAAGTCCCACCACATTACCTCCAAAAGGGGCATAGGAAGCATAAAAGGCAAGGATTTCTTTTTTGGAATAGCCTGCTTCTAGACGAGTGGCCATACAGACTTCAATCAGCTTCTCGACGTAACTTCGTTCTTTGTTTTCTCTTGCTAGTCGGATAACTTGTTGTGTTAATGTACTACCGCCACGGCGTTTGTTTGTCGTAAGATTTTGCCATAGTGCTTTCCCCATGGATACAGGATTAAAACCTGGGTGCTTATAGAAGTGTTCATCCTCAAAAAGAAGGATGCTTTGTTCAAAGCGGTACGGTACAGAATCCATTTTTGGGAAGCGCCATTGTCCGTCGTCGGCAATTCTAGCGCCTAACATAAAACCTTCTCTGCTTTCAACAACGGTCGCCGTTGGCTGCTGAAACAGTGGTCTCGGCAGGCAACAAAGCCAACCAATGAACACAAGCGTGAAAACCGTTAGTTTACGCTTGTGTCTTTTGAGATATGTTTTAATTTTTTGTCTCATTTAGTACCACCATACTCCTCTTTAAGAGAAGACTTTCGGTAGGATATTTTTTATTGGTTTACTGTTACCCAAATACCTCGGTTTCTAGCATAGTAATTATTATCGTACATCGCTTCTACTTGTGTTCCTGGTAGATAGTACTTTCCTAGGTAAGAGGCGTTTAGTTTTACGGTAAACGTTTTAGACTTTCTCCCTTGAAGGTCGAAATAGAAATTAACGCGGTCATCTCTAATGTCTGTATAACGTGCTTTACCTTCAGCACCGCCACCCAAATTGGTAAAACTAGTGTTTACAATTTCCCATCCACTTGGAAAAATTTTGGTCAAAGCCACATTGTCTATATAATCATTAGAGGTATTCGTTACCACCACTTTGGCAACAATTTCTGTGCCTTGTCGTAGTGCTGAGACGTCCAACTCCTTTCCTGCACCATCTAAGTATTGTGCTTGGATGACAAAGTTTTTACGTTCTGCCAATTCATCTCCTAAAAAGAGTTTTCCTTTTTGAGCCAAGGTAACATATACATTGTTTCCTTTGTTATTTTTAATGGTCACTTCATTGGTCCCGATGGTAATTGGCAGTGTACGTTGCGCAATGGCTCTTTCGGTTTGTACTTGGGTTGTTTTGCCTCGACTATTAAAAGAAATATCCAATGCCTTACCTCCATTTTTCTGAACCATTTTTGCCATGGCCAATAAGCCATAGGCAGTCTCTTGGGTACTATACCAGTTTTGAGAAGACAGTTCTTTTGCCAAAGATTCTGATATCTCACGTTGCTTAGGATGCGTGATAGCGACCATGGTTTCTAGGGCCATCGCTTTGTTTCTAAATGGTGATCCATAGGTATGATAGTCATATTCCTGAGGTTCAAAATAAATATTGGCAAACTGAACAATTTCTTCGGCAACTTTTTTCTTACCAGCTAGCGCATACGCAGAAGCTAAACGCCATTTTGCATCATTACTTAGGTGTTTAGATTCTCTTAGTCGGTTCATAGCGGCTAGTTCGGGTTGACCTGCGAGCGCCAAGGTATATAGTCTGTATGCCTGTGTTAGACTCGAATTATATCGGGTAGTATTGGTTCTCCATTGACGGGCAGCATTTTTCTGATAACGCAGCCAATTGCTTAAGAAACTAATAGGAAGCACATATCCTTTCTGCTTGGCTTCCAGCATAAAATGTCCAGCATAATTTGTTCCCCAATCATCGGGATTCCGTTCTCCTGGCCAGTATGAGAGTCCGCCGTTAGTCGTTTGGAAGCTTCCTAAACGGTTAATGGCAGCTTCCACATTCTCTTTGATTTCTTTTTTCTTGTCGAAAGTAATATCAAATATTTCATCTAAAAATAACTGTGGGAATGCACCAGAAGTAGTTTGTTCTATACATCCATGTGGATATTGAATGAAATATTCCATACGACGATCAAAATCCATGGGAGGAAGGGTAGAAAACTCTAATGTCGCTCCATTAGTTCCTGCTACTCCGTAGGTGTTAAAGGAGATGGTTTGTGAGCCATTTCCGAGAGGTTGTATTGAGTAGTACGCTGTGATATAGGATTAGGATTTTCAACATCAATTTCCACTTGATAGCTCGCATTCTCTCCATGACCAGCAGCAGTAACTGCTATCGTTTGGAAGCTCGCTGCGGGCAATACTTCAAATTGAAAGTTTACGATTTGCTCGCCAGGTTCTGTAAAGGTAATACGCTGAGAAGTACTTCCAAGAGGCTTTAGCGCATCACCAACCTTCACAGAAACATTGGCGCTTTTAATGCTTTTTTCCATAGCAAAAACCGTGACGGGCAGCGTTACGGTCTCGCCAGGAGACAGTTTGCGTGGAAGGGATGCCAGCACCATAAGTGGCTTACGAACTGGCGTTGTTTTATCGGTTTTTCCGTAGGCATTTCTCTTTTGATCACCAGCAATGAGCATGGTGCGGACAGAGCCAATATAGTTAGGCATCGTAATTTTATGAGAGGCGTTTTCACCGGCTTTTAGTTGGAAAGGGCCCAAGTAGTGGACTACCGGTTTAAACCGATCCGCTTTTCGATTTTTTGCGCCAGCAGCGTCGTCTCCACCACCAATAGCATAGATGTTATTTACACTGCCGGAATAGGCACCAATGACATCATCAAAAACATCAAAAGTCTTTACACCTAACGCTTCTCTTGTATAGAATGCCTGGTGAATTTTTGGTGTTTTAAAACGTGTGAGATCGAGCAAACCTTCATCGACCATGGCAAGTGTATAGGTCATAGGTTTGTTATTTTTTTCTGATACTTTCACCGTAAATGTTTCTTCTGGTTGTAGTACTTCTGGCATGTCCAGCGAAGGTTGTAAGAGTGTTGCAGGGTCTTCAACTAAAAGAGGAACTACGCCATATAATCGTATGGGCAAATCATTTTTACTTTGTTCATGTGGTTGGAGTAAAGAGATGTTGACAAAGACATTGGGTGCCATTTCTTTGCTGATAGGAATTTTCACCTGCGTTTCTCCTTTGTTCGTTTTTACCCATTGGGTGGAGAGCACTTCGGTTCCATTTTCTACACTCACTAAAGCGCGACCGTCACTTCCCGAAGGGAAATTAATCGTAGCGTTTTCGCCTACATTATACTGTTCTTTATCTGCCGAAAAGATCAGCATTTTTGAACTTTCACTGTCTCCGTTAGCGGGTCGTTTCCACCAATTTCTATAAAAATAGGTCACTCGCCCTGTTGCGTGGCCAGATTCTTTGTCTTTTACGCGTATGAGATATCGTCCTCCTTCTCGTTCAGGAATATTAATGGAAAAAGAAGCCTTACCATTGGCTTTACTTGTCACGGTGAAATTTTGAACGGGTCGATGTACTGAAGAGCTTTCATAGCGAGAAAGGTTGTCGTTGCCACGATTCCACCACCAACGCCATTCTATTTTAAAGACTTCTACTTCTAGTGTTCTATTGCCGGTGGCTTTCCCTTGGGCATCGACAGTTGCAACATCAAATTCAGTTTCTTGGTCGGTGTAGTAAGAACCGTATCGGTGCGGTTCTGGAGAACGCAGACCCACAAAATGAGAATAAGGAGCCAGTTGTTTGGTAAACACATCTAGAGAAAAATCTCCTCCTCCTTCATAAATTTTGGTTAGGAAGGTAGCTTGTAACATGCCAGGAGCATTGCTACTCATTTCAAACTTTTTGGAAAATTGTGCGGTACCATCTTTAGAGAGCTGCGTATCTATAACAGGCACCTCCACTTCTTGAAATGAGCGCACCGGATCGTTAAAGTGATAGCCATTAAAATCTTTAAAGGCCGTACCGGTGCTTCTCAATGTGGCATCCATTTCTACACGAAGATTTCTTGCGGGTGCTCCGTGCAACCAGAGTCCTTCGGCAGTTCCATTTACGGTCTTGCTGGCATCTAAAATTTCATCATCAAAATCAAGTTTAATTTTTAGTCGGTTGGGTTTAATGGTGGCTACTTTTAGACTTTTGCTAAAACTAGCACCTCCCACTTTTATCGTGGCATTCCAGTTGCCTGTAGGGGCATTGGATGAGGTAGCAATTGGGAAATAGTAGAACCCCCCTCCGTCTCGTCCTTGGGTCGAGACACCTCCCCCCACAGAGGGGGAGGTAGGGTTAGCTACACTGCGTTGCACAAGCTTGCCTCTTGCGTCAGTTACTTCTAAGGTTACAGGATGATTTTTAGGCAAGGGGTTGGCATTGTCATTTAACACAAAAGTGAGATGAATACTATCTCCTGGGCGATGTACACCTCTTTCCGTATAGAGAAACCCTTTGAGTCCTTTTTCTAAGGTTCTACCAGAGACATCAAACTTACTAAGTGAAAGGGCGTTTCCATCTTCGAGCTTGGCGTAGGCATAATTTCCTCCTTTTTGAGCCACTGCGAAGGCTACAGTTTTTTCGCTATCAAAAAGAGCCAACCCTTGATTGTCTGTAGTTACAGTCCCTAGAAGCTGTTGTTGGTAATTGTATAGATTTATTTTAGTACTGGGCTGAGGGGAAGTAGTCAAGAGGTTGGTGATGGCAAAGTGATACGATTTGTTATTTCCTTTCTTTACAATCATCCCTAGATCACTCCCTAAGATATTAGTGCTAATAGCGCGATCTTCATGATAATATGCTTCATGGCAAGGATTGTCTCGTTGTCGCCAGTTATAGTGATAGCGACGATAGTTATATATTTCATTATCCCAATACTGCTCTTCTAATTCATCTTCGTCTTGGTCTTGGTTGATGTTTTCTGAATAGTCTTCCTCGTAATAATACGCTTCCTCCTCTTCGTTGGTATTTTCATTGGTAACCGGAAGATCACAATTATAGGTAGTGTACTCCTTTTTAAAACTCAGTTCTACCCGATAAAGGGATCCAGGATCGGCGCTAAAATATTGAGATAGATTGATGCCGTAGGCTTTCCACAAGCCGTCATTACCGATGCTTTTATCATCGAGATCAATGGTCTTTTTTGCGATGCGACGCCCCACCGTTTTCATATTGTAAAGACTAGAATTATTAAGGTTGGTCGATTGTAAGAATTGAAGCATATTGTCTTCGTAAACTTTTACAATACGAACATCAACCTTGGAAAGATTGACGGCTTTGAAATAAATGGGGGTGCTTTCTGCGTTTGGTAAAATAGTCCCCTTTGTTAGCAATTGAAGGGCAGGTTTGAGTTGTTCGAAAGAAACCAATTCTGAAAATTCCTGTTTCAGTGTATAGTTGTTGGTGTTTTTTATACCGTTAAAAAGGGTCACTCTAACATTTCCTAAAATTCTATTATTTGGATAGATATGAAGCACATTTCCATCCACTTCGAAGCGAAGATTTTCTGCTTTTTCAACGGTCACTAATCCGTTAAAATCCTGATTTTCTAATAAAGGATCGGAAAAATTAATGGAAAGAGACGAGTTAGGGGCGTAGACACTTTTTACATCGATTACTTTAAAGTTATTTTGTCCTGGAATGGGAAAAGTGTTCTTCCCTTTAAAATCACTTTTTATTGGCTTGCCGTCCCAGCTAATATCTATCGATCCATCTTCTAAGGGTCGCTGAATACTATCGATAGTAAAATTAAAGAAACGACCATTTCCATTTTCTTGTTCCCATTTTATAGGAAGCGCTTTGTTTTGCTGAAGGGCTAGGACTAGTTGTGTTGCCGTTTCGGCGGGGACAACATCACTCGTTTCTATACTCCCTGTGATGTACTGCCATTCTTTAGAATAGGATTGCAGATTTCCAAGATCCAATTTAAAATTTGGAGTAATGGTTTTAAATGCGAAGGTGTATGATTTGTAGGTGGATGGGAGGTTATCATAGAGTTTATGAAGTAATACTGAAACTGAATATTCCGTATCAGGTTTAAGAGGCTGCTCAGGCTGAAATACAAGTGTTCTTCCATTTTCAATGAGTAGTTTCCCTTTAGTTTTTGGACTTATTTTCAGGTATTCTGAAGGGATTTCTTGCGTCACCTCAAACTGTTCTAACGGTTTTGCAAGTTGCACCGTTATTGGGTCTACTACGCTTTTTATTCCGAAGGTATTGGCAGAGATATACGCTTTAAATTTAAAGAGATTGTCGGTTTCTGAGGGTTTCGTTGTATCCCCACAAGAAGAAATTACGAAAACGGAGATGAGCGCAAATAGACGAATGAACTGTTTCATAGGTGATGGTTTTGTTGGCTTTCAGTAATCGATACTAAAAACGAGGTGATTAAAAATACAATAAAATTGGTGCGAAAGAGGGAGTTCGCTGCGAGAATTTTGAATGTGTTTTTTTAATCGGTTCCGAATGAAATTCGGAAACAATAAACACGATTCAAGATGCTACAATAGGAGGGAATTATCCGAATAACGGAAGGAAATTGTGGTTTCGTATTTCATATTTTAACATTTGTGAGTTATTTAACAATCAGGATTGTAAGAAGAAAATATACATGAGGAGGCAAATAATAATGAAGACAAGTAGCAGTTTTGTGTAGTCTGTCTTTTTTCTAGAAATAAGGGTGTTCGGGGATCTGTAGGTGTCTGCGCTGGAATCATGGTCGACCGCTTGAGTTAGTTTGGGTAGCTTGTTGAGGAAAGCTTCAGCACTTTCAATTGATAGTTCTCCACCTTCAAGGCCATCTACGATATCCTTTGCCTTCTTGAGACCAATTCCTGGATAGCGATCTTTTAGTTCTTTAATGGCGGCAATTTTTTTGCCATTTCTCGCAAGAAGTTGAACAGATTTTAAGTCGGCCATCACGTTGATTTTTTGAATTACATAAAATTAGGCTTTCTCAAAGCTATAGGCCCGCTCCACTTTACAAATCCTAGTGGTATACCATTGATACCATTGTTTTTTTCCCATGCGTTGTGCTTCTTGGTGATCTAATTGAGATTTCCAATGGGAGATGGCGTCTAAACTTTCCCAGTAACTTATGGTAATACCCAGCGCTTCACGGGCATGTTCAATTCCCAAATATCCTGGTTGTTGTTTGGCAAGTGTTTCCATTTTTTCTGCCATTTCAGAATAACCCTCGGTTTCATTTGTGAGTTTGTTTGTGAATATTACGGCGTAATACGGTGGTTGCATAGTGTCTGTTAGTCTTTATATATTGCTAATACTAAGGTTCCTTCGGCATTCATATGAGCTCGGTACATACCGGCGGTATTAAATTCCATCGAGACGTTTCCCGTCTTGTCGATTGCCACAACACCACCTGTTCCTCCAAGTTTAGTTAGTTTTTCTTGAATGACATCGTGGGTTGCTTCTTTTAGAGACACATTTTTGTATTCCATTTGCGCTGATATATCGTGAGCCACCATGCCTCGAATAAAATACTCACCCCAACCTGTAGATGAAACTGCACAGGTAGCATTATTTGCATAAGTACCTGCTCCAATTACAGGTGCATCACCAATTCTATTCCATCGTTTATTGGTCATCCCCCCAGTAGAGGTTCCTGCAGCCAAATTTCCATTTTTGTCTAGCGCAGCGCAGCCAACGGTTCCGTATTTAGTATCGAGGATAAAAGGGTCTATAAGGGCCGTTTTGTCGTCATGATCTAGTTCTATTCTCTCTTTTTCTTTGGCTTGTTGTACCGATCTGAAACGTCGTTCAGTATAGAAATATGAAGGGTCCATAAGCTCGAAACCTCGGCTTTGGGCAAAAACCTCTGCTCCTTGGCCTGCCAGCATCACATGTTCACTATGATTCATAACTTCAACCGCAAGGTCAATGGGGTTTTTAATGTGGGTCACACCAGCTACTGCTCCGGCATTTAAAGTTTCGCCATCCATTACGGAGGCATCGAGTTCATTTGTTTCTTCATGGGTAAAAACGGCACCTTTCCCAGCATTAAAAAGAGGCGAGTCTTCCATAATGTTTATCGTTGCTGTTACCGCGTCCATGGCGGTACCTCCTTTTTGCAAAATGGAATGACCAGTGGTTATGGCTTGGGTCAATTTTGCTGTGTAGGCTGCTTCTAATGAGTCACTCATATTTTTTTTGAGAATGGTCCCTGCACCACCGTGTATGACTATCCCGAAATTTTCAGAATCGACTACGGTTAAACCCTCGGAAATTTCCGACTTCTCATTACCATTTTCTGAATTATTACAGCTGAAATGCACTAAAAATCCGATTAAAAGTGTTAAAATTTGAATTTTTCTCATTTTTTTTGATTTGAAGCTCAAGATACGGCAAAAAGCCCTGTTTTCCGACGTTCAGGAGCGATATTATTGTAAGAAATATACGTAAAAAGGAACTAAAACATCGATGAAATGCATTATAAATAGGTTAAAGTGTTTTATTCTGTTATTTTTTTCCTACATTTGAATCAACATCAAGCCCCAAATTTGATGCCCCCCGTACAATGAAAATCTTAAGAACTAGCCTACTTATTCTAGGTGTATTAGTGACCCTTACATCCTGTTCAAAGGAAGAGGCAATCACTCCAGAAGAAGCCAATTTTAGTATAGACATCAATCTAGCCAAAGAAACGGATTGGTTGATGGCCAATGAAATTCTTTCCTTGGTAAATGAACATAGATCCGGTATGGGTCTTGAGACTGTTCAGAGTGATCAGCAGTATGCTTCAGCTTATGCAGTAGATCATACACAACATATGATCGATATGTCTCAAATTAATCACGATAATTTTTCTGAAAGATCCCGTGCTTTAAAGAATCGCGGAGCTGCTTCGGTTGGTGAAAATGTAGCCTCGGGCTATACATCTGCAGAGGCGGTTGTCAACGCTTGGCTAAATAGCCCATCGCACCGCAGTGTGCTTGAAGGCAACTATACGCACTCTGGTTTTGGAGTGATGCAGAACGCTCAGGGAACATATTATTACACACAACTTTTCTACAGAAAGTAATTCGATTGTTGTTTTTTGTTTTAACGCAATTGCCGTATTTTTATGCAAACACATAAAGATACGGCAATGGCTATTTCAAAACCTTTTAACCTCAATCAATGGATTGAAGACAATCGTGACTTATTGAAACCACCAGTAGGGAATAAAAACCTCTATGTAGATTCTGGAGATTACATTGTTATGGTAGTGGGTGGTCCCAATGCTCGAAAAGATTACCACTATAATGAAACGGAAGAGCTGTTCTATCAATTAGAAGGGAATATTGAATTGATTGTCCAAGATGAAGGTGAGCGAAAGGTAGTGCCTTTAGGTCCTGGAGATATGTATCTACACCCAGCTAAGACGCCGCACTCGCCTGTGCGAGGAGAAAACTCAATTGGCCTAGTCGTTGAGCGAAAACGAGCCGGCCATGGATATACTGATGGACTCCTTTGGTTTTGTGATAATTGCAACGAAAAACTACATGAAGTATATTTTGAATTGCTTGATGTAGAAAAAGATTTCTTACCACATTTTAAGGATTTCTATAATTCGGAAAAGAATAGAACATGTTCAAACTGTGGAACTGTTATGGAAACCGATCCAAGATTTACTTCGGATGAATAGTAATCAGATAAGACACCATTTATGAAAAGTGTTTTGTTTTTACATGCTATTGGAACCTGTTATGATATCCCATAAAGCCGAAGGGTGCTGATTAAAAGTATCATGCAAGAAAGTCACAATGAGCACGATATATATTAGAAATCCGAGCGCTATCAGCCACTGTAATCTTGATGTTTTTTGAATATCCTGTCTATCTTTGACCTCGCATATTTCTCCTGGACAGTATTGTACTTTGTCTTTATAAAAACGAGCATAAAGTTTACATCCCAAACAAATTCCGAAAGCGGCCTCAAAAAATAGGAACACCAAACAAATTAGACAGATAAGCGCTGTAATTGGCCCAAAGGAGTTAATTATATTTTGCAAAATGAAGATAGTTATGGCCAATCCAAGGCCAATTTTCCATGCAAACTTTTTCTGAGGGGCACCCACATATTCAGGAACTTGGTTTCTTACTATATATCGACCTAAAATTAGAAAGGGTGAAAATTTCGGATTGATCAAGACGCGAATAGCAATGTCTGTCAAGAAGATGACGACCGTATATTTTAACAGTAAAAAGTTATTCGTAAATACAACGTTAAGTATTGAAATAAACATAATGAGAAAAAGTAGTCCTGCGGACGCTCTAATCTCTCTTTCGTTTAATACGGGAATGGTATACCCATCTACTTGTTCTCCAAATTGAATGATTTTTCGCATGTTGTTTTTTTTTGATGAATGATGAATACTTATATAGACGTAGAATCTGAAGCAATGGTTGCCTAGCACTTATTTTTTTAACACTAGAGGAGTGTAGTGCATGTAGTTTGTCATAAACTAAACTAAATTCATTTCAAATTCTTCCACCAATTACGTACATTCGCAGCGTAAATTATATACCCAAAAATCAATATAACTATGTCAAACGTAGCTACTTCCTTCGGAATTGAAGCAGCCCTTCAACAATTAGGAATTAAAGAAATAAATCAAGGTACTTCTACCGGGTCCAATTGGATGACTGGAGGAGAAGAAATTGCATCGTATTCTCCTGTGGATGGGAAGTTAATCGGAAAAGTAACCACTACAACAAAAGAGGATTACGAAAAAGTAATGACAGCTGCAACTACAGCTTTCACCTCTTTCCGTGCAATGCCAGCTCCACAGCGTGGAGAAATTGTTCGTCAATTTGGAAATAAATTAAGAGAGTTAAAAGAACCTTTAGGGCAACTTGTTTCTTATGAAATGGGGAAATCATTGCAGGAAGGATATGGAGAAGTTCAGGAGATGATCGATATCTGTGATTTCGCAGTTGGATTATCAAGACAATTAAATGGACAGACGATTCCTTCGGAACGCCCTGGTCACGTAATGCGAGAGCAATGGCATTCTTTAGGTGTGGTTGGAATAATCTCAGCGTTTAACTTTCCTGTAGCCGTTTGGGCTTGGAATACTGCCCT
>JAHZIZ010000389.1 GCA_022601215.1 Bacteroidota bacterium | reverse complement strand
TGGTTCAGGTAATAAACTCCAAGAATACGGTTTTGTTGGTTTAGCTTTGTTTGTGATGGTGCCTGTACCCGGTACTGGAGTGTATGTAGGTTCTATCGTGACCTATTTATTCAAAATGGAGCGTGGCAAGGCCTTTATTGCCAATACCGTTGGAATTTTTGTTTCTTCCCTAATTGTTTGGAGTGTTGCTTTCTTTGGTAAGGGGCTCTTTTAAAAAACGCTCGACTTATTCTATTCTGAAAAGTGAATCTTCTATCTTTGACCTCCCATGAGCAGACTGGTTCAAATATCAATTTTACCGAAGAAACAAGAAGATGAGGATTACATTCTCGACTTGGCTTTTGCCAAGGCCAAACTGCGTAGATATGATATTAGTGATTGGCGTATCCGAAAACGTTCTATAGATGCCCGTCGTTCCCCAGTAAAACTCAATTTACAAATTGAATTCTGGCTACGAGATGAACTTAGGGAAAAGATCCCCCCTTTCATCTCGCAGGATGTTTCAAAAGCTAAAGAAATTGCTATTATTGGAGCCGGTCCAGCAGGGTTATATGCAGCCTTAAGAGCTATTGAAGCAGGTCTAAAGCCAATAGTTTTCGAGCGAGGAAAAGATGTTCGTTCTCGAAGGAGAGATTTAGCTATTATAAATAAAGAACATAAGGTTAATCCCGAGTCTAATTATTGCTTTGGTGAGGGTGGTGCTGGAACCTATAGTGATGGAAAGTTGTACACACGCTCAAAAAAGAGAGGAAATGTCCTTAAATCGTTAGAATGGTTTGTTCATTTCGGGGCGGATCCAGATATTTTAGTAGATGCTCATCCGCATATAGGAACTAATAAATTACCAAAAATCATCACTGCCATGCGAGAAGCAATTATTGAGGCAGGCGGGGAAGTGCGTTTTAATGAAAAATTAACCGACCTCGATATCATAAATTCTGAGATCACGGGAATAGAAATTAATAATAATAATAGGTATAAGTTCGATACCGTGATTTTAGCAACAGGTCATTCGGCTCGAGATATCTTTTATTTATTACACAATAAAGGAATAAAAATAGAGGCGAAGCCGTTCGCTATTGGAGTTAGAATAGAACATCAACAAGAGCTTATAGATACCATACAGTATCACGGAGATGGGGATAATCCTTATTTACCACCAGCTTCGTATGCATTGGTAGAACAAGTAGACGGTATGGGAGTGTATTCATTTTGTATGTGTCCCGGAGGAATTATTGCACCCTGTGCAACCAATCAGGAGGAAGTAGTTACGAATGGATGGAGCCCTAGTAAGAGGAATAACCCTTACTCAAATTCCGGAATCGTAGTTAGCGTAGAACCGCATCAGTTACCCAACTATAGTGAGAATGATCCTTTTGTTTGTTTGGATTTTCAGAAAAAAGTAGAGAAAGCATGCTGGGAAGCGGCTGGAAAGACACAAAGAGTTCCGGCGCAACGTATGATTGATTTTGTTGAAGGTACTAAATCTATCGATTTCCCAAAAACAAGTTATCAGCCTGGAATTGTGTCGGTTGATTTAAATACCGTATTGCCGCCTTTACTAGCGAATCGTTTACGAAAAGCCTTTGTTGCCTTCGGGAATAAAATGAAAGGATATTATACCAATGAAGCGGTGCTACATGCTCCAGAGAGTAGGACTTCATCCCCTGTTTCCATACCTAGAGATAAAGAGACCTTAGAACATGTAGAAATTAAAGGATTGTACCCATGTGCTGAGGGAGCAGGCTATGCTGGAGGAATTATTTCGGCAGCTATTGACGGGATTAATTGTGTGGATGCCGTAGCAGTGAAGTTCGGCGTTTAGTTTTTTACTTCTTAGGAATAATAATTAGAAAACTTGATTTCATCTGTAAACTATGTTTAGAAGTTCTAATGGATCATTAGTTTTTCAATTCTTCGAATCGAATCTTGATGTTTATTTTTATCCTCCATTTCTTCCATATCCTTTTTAAGAGTTTTGAGTCTTTTCTTGGCATGACGTAGTATTTCTCTCGCCTTGCCAGATTGACCAATTCCATGATAATAAGAATATTCACAAAATTCTAGATCAATCTCTGTTAAGTTCAGGGAAAAGAATGTGTCTGATTCAATTTTTTTAGATGTTTTCAGTTCATTTAGTAAGGATCTCGGTGCAAAAGAATCAGTATTGCTACGATCGAAAATATTAGAATATAGACGCGTATAAAAAGCAATTTGACACCAACAATAAATTATGGTGTTTTTTAAACCTAAATAAATGTATTCTAGGGAATCTCCATGGAACTGGCTCTTAGATTCTGGTGAGGAATATTCTTGTATTGCCTTTTTACAGAGAGAAAGACTTTTGCTAAAATAGCCAATCTTTCTATCCTCATCATTCTCCAATGACGCCCAACTTACGTAGATCAATGCTTTACTATGCGTTAATCTTGGTGCAGTAATTTTATAATTACTTTTGAATTCTTGAATCATTTTTAAAGCTGATCGGAATTCACTTTCCTTATTTGATCTCCGTTTAAGCCATGTTGCAAAATAAATCAATTCTAAATGCACTTCTTTGTTAGAGCTTATTGCAACTGACACCTTTTGATTAGTCTCATGAATATATCGATAAATTCGATATCTATTTTCAATAATGAGTTTATCAATCTCAGTGAGAATGTCATTTTCCTCTTTGATAGAAGATACATCGATATTGAGAAAGGTTAAAAAATGTAAAAGTAATTTGTTTTCAATAGAGGATAAGCTAAAACACTTTTTTAATCCGTGGTAGTCAAAATTAAAACTTCGAACTTTATAATCAGTATTGATTAATTTTATGATTTCACGAGCAAAATTATCCTTCACATTTTGCGGAATTTTTAAACTTTGAAAGAGTAGTATGGGTATGCTTTGCATATGACTTTTTACAACGTCTGCTCCAATTGGAATAGAAGTTTCCATTTTTCCTTTACTTGGAGAATAAATGTGGGAATAAACATTGTAACTGCTGGAATAGACCTCTAAATTTGAGTTTAAATCATCAATTAAGGAATTGTATTTAGAATTTTCAATACGTTGAATTAATTTATTGAAAACTCCTTGCAAGGCATCCGTTTGCCTTTTTTCCAATTTGGAAGTAATGTCCTCAATATCTTTATATATTTTAACATTGAGCATGCTATTTTCTAATTGTGTTCGATCAACACTAATTCCTTTTTTAAGTTCCGAGAATTCATTGGGCCGTTCTTCTAGATAAAGTTTAATTTGATCAAATTTATCCATACAATTGGTTAATTTCGAACGAACGATATCCTTTAAAATTACAGAATCTTGCTGTTGGTCATCGTCTAACATATCTTTCAAAAGAGCCATTAAATAGAATTGGTAATTCTTACGTAAAAGGTTTTTAGATCTACCAACATTTTTGACTTTAGAATAATATTTCTGGATTTCATCACTTTTAAATGGAGTAGAGGACAGATATAGAAATTTATATTTAGTTGATAATAACCCTTGGTTGTAGGCGGCATCAATTTTTTGGTTAATATCGTATAAACGAACCAAAACCTGGATGTCAATAAAAGTGGAGCTTAAATAATTGTTTTTCTTCTCCGGTTTCATTGAAGCTATATAGTAGGCATTTTCTTTGGTGAAACTCTCGTAAATTTTTGCGGCTGTTTCGTTGTCAGATTTGGTCGTTCTTAAAATATTGAACAACCTGTTTTGATCCGACCATTCAGATTTATTATCAGGATTATTTTTTAATTTAAATTCGTGTATTTGCAGTTTATTATTTACGATATCTTTAAATGTGGTAAGACTATCAACGTCTAATAAACCATAGATGATACTAATAATGACTCCCAGGTTTTTATTAAAGAAATCTTCTAACTCCCCTTTTTTAATACTCTCATCAAATTCTTTTACCAATCGCTCTTTAATGGTTCTGACATTTTTATTTTGATGTGTATAGTTTGATAATTTTTTAAAAATAGAATAGAGTTCAATTTCATATTCATCTAAAATGATCGGATTGAAATCATATTTATGGAATAGGTAGTAATAACTTAAATAATTCGACGCAGCCGCTTCATGTGATAGCTTTGTTGAATTTTGGTCTAATGAAAAAGGGAAACAATAGCTTACCAAATCGAATGTGTCTAAAGAATAAATGGACGGATTTCCGTTAATCCAATCTTCAACATCCTGGAATACTTCTTCAAGTTCACGAATGTTGTGAAAGCCATTTAAGGCAATGAGATCTTCTAAATATGTGGAGTTAGGATTCATGAAGGGCTAATTCTAGTTCGGTATGCATAGCATCAATAACATCGTGGACTTCTGCTTGATTAATTCCGTGATACTTGGCCATTAACAGAGCCTCATTGTTAAGTTGCAAATTTTCAAAACCATGGGCCTCTCGTTCCATAAGTTCCTTTATCCATTCCTTATTAATATCACTTAAAACTTCAAAATATAAATTCACACTATCAATTGCGATACTATATGCTCCTAGATGTATCGATTGGTTGGTGAACGTTATTAGGTCTTGTTTCATTTTGGAATCTGCCACCACGTATAACTCGCGGTAAAAGTCTACAATTACATTAGCTTTATTTACTTTAAGAGAAGTATATTCTTCTTTATATATATAGGCATTATCAACTCCTTTTGCGGCTAAGTATGTGTTGTAAATAGCACTTTGACGTTGAATAACTTTTGGCGCTTGTAGGAAGAAAGAAAGTTCAAAATAAAAGTACGGATCTTCCAAAAAATCTTGACCTTGAAATTCAATAATTATTTCATTTAACAGTCCTTTATAACTCAGAGGCCGCCTCCCAAGTTCGGATATAAAAATAAGTAGGCTTTCTCCTTCCTTGTACATGATTTCATTTTTCAACAACGGAGTAAATTCGGATGGCAATTCAATTTTCTTAAAGTGCTTAAAATGGCCGGTAAATGGGTCTATTATTTGAACATGATATTGTTCGTCATGGTCTTTGAAAAGTGGGATGCCTATTGACCGAATCGAATTTTCACGAAACATTATATTTTTAAATCCAACTATCTGCATATAGCTTGTTTACTTGTTTTAGATGTAAATCCCAATTATCTGGAATGCCCTCTGTTACTGCATTAAAGGCCCTTGGTTGAACTACAATTTCTGTAGTGTCTTCTTCCGGGGGAAGCCCTTGTTTGTATTTAAACGGTTCAAGGAAACGTTGTATATCTGGGTGTCCATCTAGATGTTCCAAAATTATGGGATGAAGATGTAATTGCGCTATGTTGATTCTTTTAGGATCAATTTCTGAGAAAAAGAATTCGATTGTAGACACAAGTTTAGGATCTCCATATTGGGTTTGGGTAACAATCCAAGCCACTTTATTTAGCACATTGCTGCTGTCTTTAAAGAGTTCTTTAAAGTTACTATTTGGATTGTTAACTACATAGTTTTTAACATCAAATTCTAAGTTACTCGGTGAAAAATAGTTCTCGAAGGTATGATATAGAATTTCAATAAAGGCATTGATATAATCTACACTTGGTTCAATTAGAAAATTGCCAAAATCATAGTCTTTTAGGAAATGAAATTTACTTTCGCCTTTGTTTTCATGAAGATCTTTGGCAAAGCCCCCATCGAAGGCCAAAACTCGAATGGCAGTAGCAATCAAAGGGTCTACTTTTAATCCGAAGGTAATTGGCAGGTCAAAAAGAGAATCATTCTCTAATTCTCCTGGTTTATACCAGCACTTACCATAGGAGCAGAAGACATGTTGATTGTTATCTGAAGTTGTCCTTGGAAATAACTTCCCTTTTTTAGCGTAAGCTTTTAGACCATTAAAGGTGCAGTTATGAAACATTAGCAACGGCTTGATGCAATTGGTGATTTTATCACTATCGATGTTGGCTAACACAT
>JAHZIZ010000388.1 GCA_022601215.1 Bacteroidota bacterium | reverse complement strand
GGACTCGTTTGATCTATGGTGGCACATTCATCAGAATACTGGGCTATCACAGGAAAACCACTTAAGAACAATAACAACAGAGAGAGAGAGAGCTATAACTTCTCCTTATGGTAAAATAGATTTTCATACCTTGAGTTTAAAATTTATAATACGGGGAAGTTTACAGTTTAAAACTACAAAAAATTAAATAGCTCGTAACATATCCATACTTTTTTTTACTAATTTCATAACCATACTATCTAAAAACCACACCTATGGATATTTTCAGCAAAATTAAAGAGAAACTAAGCAATGAGTTTATCGATATTATCGAATGGCTCGACTATACAGATGATACCATTTGCCATCGTTTTGAGCGCTACCAAAACGAAATAAAAAATGGAGCCCAACTCATTGTAAGAGAAGGTCAAACTGCGGTCTTTGTCAATGAAGGACAACTCGCCGATGTCTTTGAACCAGGCACCTATACGTTAAACACCCAAAACTTACCTATTCTTACTACACTTAAGGGTTGGAAATATGGATTTAACAGTCCTTTTAAAGCCGAAGTGTACTTTGTAAACACTCATCTTTTTACCGATGAAAAATGGGGGACTAAAAATCCCATCACCCTTAACGATGAACGTTTTGGCCTCGTCGAAATTAGAGCCTTTGGAACCTATGCATTTAAAATTAATGACGCTGGAAAATTCATTATTGATATTGTAGGTACAGATAACAACTTTACCAATTTTGAAATCAATGAACACTTAAAAAGTTTGATTGCAACCCGATTCACTGATACGGTAGGAGAGGCCAATCTTCCAATAGAATTGTATGCTGCCAACACCAGCGAATTATCCGAAACCTGTAAAGAGGTAATGCAACCCGAGTTTCAAAGTGTTGGAATTTCCTTAGAGAAATTCTATATAGAAAATGTGTCCATGCCCGAAGACCTTAAAAAGGAAATCTTCGAATACAGTCGTATAGACAAATTAGACCTTGACAAATTGACCAAGTTTAAGACCGCAAAAGCCATTGAAGCAGCTGCCCAAAATGAAGGAGGTACTGCGGGTGCCGGAATGGGAATGGGAATGGGCTTTGTCCTTGCCCAACAAATGGGTGGTCTTATGGGTGGACAACAACAAGCTCCTATGCAACAAGCGGCTGGCGTGCCGCCACCTATGCCAGTAGCCGTCCAGTATTTTTATGCCAGTAATGGACAGCAGGCTGGTCCTGTTGGCTTTGATCAGCTACGTGCATTGTTTGCAAATAGAACCATTAATAAAGACACTTTAGTGTGGAAACAAGGAATGGGAAATTGGACAGCCGTAAAGGATGTGGAAGAATTGAAAGCATTTTTAGGAGGTAGTACACCACCGCCATTGCCAGGAAACTAATCTCTATTAGGTCACTCCTAGCCTATAAGGCTTGAGGTTGACAAAAAATAATTAATGCAAGAATCCCCCACCAAAAAAGCCGAATTAAAAAAATCCTGCATCAATTGCGGGGCGGAATTGCTATATGCGCCTGGCACTACCCAATTAGAATGTGAGTACTGTGGACATAAAGAAGAGATTGCTCCTGCCAGCTCAGGATTTGAGGAACTCGAGCTCAAACCCTATCTCGAAACCTTAGGGTCTCAATCGCATAGTGAAGCCATTAGCATGCTTACTTGTAAAAATTGTGGTGCCAATCAGCATATTGAAGAGCATTACAAATCATTACACTGCGTGTATTGTAGCTCACCATTAATTATTGAAGATGCTCATAAAGAGGAATGGATTCTTCCTGGAGCGGTGTTGCCATTTCAAATAGATCAAAGTAAAGCGCATATCATCTTCAAAAAGTGGGTTGATAAATTATGGTGGGCGCCTAATAAATTAAAAAAGGCCACATTGGATCCTAAAAACACCAAAGGATTATATGTCCCTTACTGGACCTTTGACGCACAACTTTTTGCGAACTATACAGGACAACGAGGTGATTATTATTATGTCTCCGTTCCTTACACCACGACGGTCAATGGTAAAACTGTTTCTCGGACTAGGCAAGAACGTCGGACTCGTTGGTCTCCCGCTCGAGGCTCTATTTCTGGTTTTGTAGATGACACCCTCATCAAGGCATCAAAACAACGGGCAGGAGTGATCCCGTCAAAAGTTGCCCGATGGAATTTAAAACAACTGGCATCCTTTGATAGCAGTTATTTATCTGGATTTGTAACCGAAAAATATACCATTCCTTTAAAGGAAGGGCACCTAGCCTCGAATGAGGAGGCCAGGCGCATTGCAGATCGGTGGGTACGAAGAGATATTGGCGGGGATACCCAGCGTGTGAGTTCCTTGAACATGAGTCTTAGCGAAGAAACTTTTAAACACATATTACTACCTGTTTATGTAAGTGCATACGTCTTTAAAGGGAAACGATATAATTTCTTTGTTAATGGCCAAACAGGCACCCTGTCTGGTAAACGTCCTTATTCCTTTTGGAAGATATTTCTATTTATCTTGACCATTATTCTTGTCTTGGCGGCCATCATTTTAATTGCAGACAGTCAATAATGAGAACACTGGTAATAGGCGATATACATAGTGGACTCCGAGCACTGAAGCAAGTCCTTGACAAAGTGCAGCCTCAACCTACGGATCAATTCATCTTTTTAGGCGACTACGTAGACGGTTGGAGTGAAGCGGCTCCTACGGTTTCATTTTTACTGAAATTTTCTTCGGAATTCGATTGTGTTTTTATTCGAGGTAATCATGATTATTTAGTACATCGTTACCTGAAACATAATGACACCAATCCCTTGTGGCTTGCTCATGGAGGAGCGGAAAGCAAAAACAGCTATGACGGTCTTTCAGAAGAAGAAAAGCAAATTCATCTTCGATTTTATCGATCCTTAAAAAACTATCATATCGACCATAAAAACCGCCTATTTGTACATGCAGGTTTTACCAACCTACACGGTCCTAAATATGAACATTTTGGCAATATGGTGTTTTG
>JAHZIZ010000387.1 GCA_022601215.1 Bacteroidota bacterium | reverse complement strand
TGTATGATACTATTTGTAACGGTACTATCCTCAATTATTGTGTCCTTACCTATAGAAACATAAGGTCCTACCGTGCTATTTCTAAGAATTACACCTTCGGCTATAGAACAAGGCTCAATAATCGTGCTATTTTCATTCACTACACTCGCTGCCATTAATTTTTCGTTGGCAGCGGCTAAAAACCCAAGCATTCTTGCGTTTGTCTCAACCGTTACTTCTTTATTTCCACAGTCCATCCATTCATCAACTGTTCCTGTTTTAAATATCTTCCCATCGGACATCATACGCTTAATTCCGTCGTTTATTTGATATTCTCCTCCGTTGATAATATCATTATCCAACACATATTGAAGCTCTTGCTTTAACGCACCTACTTCCTTAAAATAGTAGATCCCTATCACGGCTTGATCACTCACAAACTCTGTAGGCTTTTCAACTAACTCAACTATTTCATGGTTCTCATTGAGATTCACAACTCCATACGCCTGTGGGTTTTCAACTCGTTTTGTCCAGATAACCGCATCGGCATTAGCATCGAGTTCAAAATCGGCACGAATTAACGTATCGGCATAAGCTATTACTGCAGGGCCCTCTAATGAAGGTTCCGCACACATGATCGCATGTCCTGTTCCTTTTGGGTCTAACTGACGGTAAATACTAGGTTTAGCTCCCAGTTCTATCGCTAACTCTTTTAGGCTCTCGACGACATCCTCTCCAAACCATGCCGGATCTCCTAAAATAAATGCAATTTCTTCTATATCTTGATTTAACACTTGGGCAATATCACTTACCAAACGATGCACTATAGGTTGTCCCGCTACGGGAATTAGTGGTTTTGGTACTGTTAAGCTATGTGGGCGTAGACGGCTACCGCGTCCTGCCATTGGGACTATTATTTTCATTTAATCTTCAATCGTTATGTTGTGCTTTTCAGCCATTTTATTAAATATCTCTAGTTGATTTTTATCTTTCAACTCTTGATAGTACAACCCTAAATTTGCTTCTGCATCTCTTGCATAAGGTGAACTAATTTCATTGTACATATTGTAAGCCTTCATCATATTATCTGCTGCTGCTTCATAGTTTCCAACAAGGTGATAGATTCGACCCACTCCATAATAGCCTTCTGGATCACCTGGATAAAGTTTTATATACTGTTCATAGCCATCAACAGACTTATCAAACTCGCCCATTAAAGCATATACAATAGGTTTATTAGTTAGCGGCATCCGGCCATTTGGATCAATTTCCAAAGATTGATTGTAATAATTAAGGGCCTCCGGATAATTATCTAATAAACGATAACTTATCCCAACCATATCATAAGCAAAAGCAAAAGTTTTATCTTTTCTAATGGCTTTTTTAAATTTTTTGATAGCACTTTGATAGTCCTTCATCTCATAAATTTCCATCCCTTCGTTATACAAAGCAAGTGCTCTTTTTTTATCACTTACCGAGAACTCACTCTGTTCTGTACTAGCACTCATTAAATCTTGCATTCTAGAACAATTTCTCAACAAATCTTCTTCTACTTCCTCATAATTTAGATCTGTAACCAATGTGATCTTTACATTTTGAGCGATGGTATCTACACCTGCCATTTTTGTCTGGCTTTCTAAGGAGTCTAACTTCGAGGAAAAACCCAACAATTGTTCCTTAAGCTGGGCACTTAAAATAGCCCCTTCAATACATTCTTTTATCCCTGTAAACTTGTCCGCCTTCCGACTTTCTAATTCCACGTCATTTAGACACACACAGGCGTCCTCAGAAACGGTACGTTCTTTTTCTCCCTCTTGCGCTATAAGCATAAAAGACAACAGCAAAGAGCATATTAATAGAATCTGTTTCATAAAATGGTATCTTTATTTCACTCCTGTACTTCCAAAACCTCCAGCACCTCTTTCCGTAGTTGATAAGGCCGTCACTACTTCCCATTCGGCGCGTTCATGCCGAGCGATGACCAATTGCGCCACGCGTTCTCCATTTTCAATCACAAAGTCTTCATTGGAAAGATTTACTAAGATTACTCCTATTTCACCTCTGTAATCCGCATCTACCGTTCCAGGTGCATTGAGTACTGTAATTCCTTTTTTTGCAGCCAAGCCACTTCTGGGTCGTACCTGGGCTTCATAGCCCACGGGTAATTCAATAAAAAGCCCTGTCTTTACAATGGTTCGATCCAGTGGTTTTAATGTAATGTTTTCCGTAATGTTGGCTCTCAAATCCATCCCAGCCGATGCCTCGGTTTCATAATGAGGTATAGGATGAGCAGACTTATTAATTATTTTTATAGTCATAGACTTATTCAATTCCGTTAGGATTACTACTTGGATAAGCAATCATTGGTTTTTCTTCTATTTCGGTTATTTTAAGGTACTTTTCTTCCCCCTTATGATAAAAACTAAGTACTGCTTCATTTTCTTTTAAATGGAATGGGAAAACATCTTTAGGGGTGTTATTTGCTTCACGTGTCGGGTCACTATCCATTATAACGTCTCTTTTTGGAGCCTTTTTAAAATAGCCCGTAATTTTATCGGGACTTGTTGGCTTAAATACTGCTCTTTCTTTTTTATTTCTGAAATACAAATGCCTAAACTCCACTTCTTCTGTAATAGCATCAATTTCTAGGTACACATTTACCCCAGAGCCTCCTTCTTGAACACCAGCCACCCACTTTTGAAAGTAACTCGCAGTGATTGCAAATGGCGGTTCTTGTTCATAAGCATACACAGAATCTTTTCCTCCTGCACAGCTAAAACACAAGGCTAAAAGTAAAACTGGAATTGATTTTTTCGTCAAAATGAAAGTACTACTCATTGTTTGGACTGGCCGAGTGCAGTCGAAACCTTGTTTATAATTAAAAGACGAAACCCCGCAACTGCACTCGGGGGCTAAGACAATAGCAAAAGTCTTGCCATAAAGGTACAAAAAAAGCCTCCCTAAAATAAGAGAGGCTTTGTATATATTAAAGTTGGATATCTTATCCTGCCAGTGCCTCCGCACCACCAACGATCTCAAGGATCTCATTAGTAATAGAAGCTTGACGAGCTTTGTTGTACTGTAATTTAAGTTGATCACGCAATTCAGTTGCGTTGTCAGTAGCTTTATGCATAGCGGTCATACGAGCACCGTGCTCACTTGCTACACTATCACGAAGCGCTTTGAACAACTGCGTTTTCAAACTCTTCGGTATTAACTCTTCTACGATTTTTTCTTTAGAAGGTTCGAAAATATAGTCCGTATTTGAAGTAGTTACCTCACTTTCGGCAGCAACAATGGGTAAAAATTGTTCATGCATTACAAGCTGGGTAGCGGCGTTCTTAAATTTATTATACACAAGT
>JAHZIZ010000386.1 GCA_022601215.1 Bacteroidota bacterium | reverse complement strand
TAAAAACTCCTGTTTTTGCCGCGCCTCTTAGCGAAAAGTGATCCAACGAGATATAGCGCAGCGGCATCTCTTGGTAAGATTATAGATTAGTACAATACGAAGTAATTGTACGTACAATCTATATATCTTGCTACTCTGTGATTTATTCGATTCCTCGGTAGGATATCAATAGCTCCTAAAATTTTCAATCACGTAAAAAACCACTCTTGTAATTTTTCCCATTCACGTGAGATATTGATAAAGGAACAACATTCACCATTTAGCAGGGGTATAAAACATGGCTCCAAAAACCGCGCTCGATTTCATTAAAGACAGAGAAAAAGAACAGCAAAACGAGCTGAAAGAAGCTGAAAGGTTTAGACATATGATTATAGGTAAAGCCTATATGAAGTATGTAGAAACCAATCCATCATATGTTGATGCATTCACTGCTGTTCTTGAACAACACATAACTGCTCTTCTTGAACGGAAAGCATTAGGATTGAAAGCTCTTAAGAAAGAAAAGAAACTCCGTGAAACTGCTTGACCCCATAAAAGAAAAGATCATCCAAGCCTTATTCACTGGCTCGTATTGTTCAAGGTGCAACAACGCAGGATATCAGGGATAAAATGGTAGGTGTAAAGCTTTCTATGTTTGAAGAACTGGGCTCAGAAACGCAAAATAATGTGGTGTAATAAACTCAAGAATAGATATGTTTATGTTCTTTTGTTTGACAACAATAAGATGTACGTAGGATCAAGTAACAACCCCATAAAAAGAATTAAACAACAGGCTTTTCCTTCTTCAGGATGGAAAGAACCATTTGTTGGTATCGTTGTATATTCCACCTTTGGAGATGGAGCTAGCATTGTATATTACGAACATGCTTTTCGTTGGCTCGCAATAAAAAATGGGGTAAAGGTAATTGACTCATTTGGAAGAGAATATACAGGAAACAGCATATCAGAAGATGGGAAAACAGCCGCTAATAGAATGCATTGGCCTTTTAAAATAAATATTGAGGAAAAACGATGGTTACTCACGATACAAAAGATCATGAAAAACTTGCTCAACTTCAAAAAAAGAAAAAACAACTCGAAGCTCAAATTCAGGCAAAAAATGCACGGGCAGCTACCAAACAACGAAAGCAACAAACACGAAAAGAATTTATTTCAGGACGTGTAAGCTTGCACATGCTAGAAAACCATCCAGATCACGAATTCTCAAAATTATTTATTAAAGCGGTAGACGAACTCATCACACGAGAAGATGAGCGTAGATTATTTTACTTACCACCATTACCCCCTTTAAAAAATTAAAAAAACGCTGCGCGGTATACTGCCTTGCTTCGCAAGAACTTTTTTATTATTGCCTCCGGCGGGCGTTTCCAAAAATAATATATTCAGACCCACTTGCAAGCCTTTATCCTCTCTCATAACATGAACCTTGCATCAAAAGACGCTTACGCTTTTCCTTTTGACACAAGAACCCTTTTTATGAGGTCGGGGCTTTGCGTGGCTCCGAAAATAATATTCTTATTATTAGCATCCCCAATACGTGAACGGACACCGCGTTTTTCCATTTGGAAAGCGTGCGGCCCAAGATGCTGAGAGGACTGACAATCTATGCCCCTCTCGGCAAAGCTCAAATGTTCAGTATGCACGTCCATGCCTTCGCGCCTCGCGATGGTATTCATTTCTCCGGCAATGAAATGTCGTAAATCATGTATTTCCACCATCCCGTGTGTAATGGTTTTGCATCTACGATATTTGGTTGGTTTTCCTTTATCGGGATCTGTCCAAATCGGGTCTTTTGATAATTCCCGAAACTTATTTTTTGCCCAGCCATCTTTTGTGGTCTCGTCAAAACTCCTTGTTGTGAACATCACATGAGCATAATAATTTCGATCATCACCGCCCTTAGGGGGGCGGTGATAGCCTATATCTACCACAACTTCATACCGTCTTATCAGTTCATCAGCTAAGACTTTGCCCATTTCTAATCGATGCTCTTTCTTAAATTCTGCAGGAAAGGCCATAATAATCTCATGTGCAGTTGTCGCATTGCTCTTATATTCTCTACGCTCTACCTCATTCCAAATCTTTGAGCGTATGGCAAAGATATCGCTTCCTTTCACCCACTCCGGCACATACAATTGTGTGTGTTCCACATTGGGTTTCTTCGTGTAGTCGTACACCTCACCTGTACGTTCATCATATAGGCGTGATGCGCTGCGGTAAGCGGCCGCCTCAACAGAGGAACGCCCAGTGGATCGGGCGACCTGTTGGACATTGGCATATAAGGCATATTCACGCATTTCCATGTTGTGCGCTCACAGTCGAATGAAAATCTGCCATATGGTGTTCAATTCCTCCAAGACGTTCTTTCGTAGGACGCTGACCATTTTCCAGCTTGCTAAGTGTCGTATTCATTTGTTTCAACAATTCATGCATTAATTCCATACTCTGCTCACTCATTTTCTAATTTCTTGATCTTTCTCTTGAATTGAATTTCATATTAAAAGCTGACTTAAAAACCTGAATTCCACAAGAAAAAACTCAGATTTCCTCTTTAATACTTTGAAAAGCCCACATCTCGGTTTGTCCGTTAGAACTGAGGGGAGTTTTTGAAATGTAGATGGTTCAATAAGAAAGAATTATTCAGGAATGGGCTTATTACGTTCCATGATTACTTGTAGCTGATCCATATATGACTGTTCTTGCTCTGTATTTTCCCTTTTATATATAGATTTACTATTAGTCTCTGCCTTAGGTGTCATATCGCATCTTCTGCGGGTCTTGACCCTTTTTTGAGACGGTTTTAACGCAGAGAAGTTCAAATGTATTTTAATTCCTGTGTAGTACCCCATGTGGTCTTTTGTCCTGCTGTAAAATAAATAGCCTTCCTCTATCGCATCGCATAAATAACGGTGCACTTGTCGGCGACTCCGGCCTATATGCTTGGCAATGATCCCTATAGTCGTTTCTAGTGCCTGTTCTTTTCCTGCCCAACCTAAAAGCATCAGCACCATACAGCGCGTTTGAGGCATCATTCGGTGGTTAGTAACAAAACTTTGTCTAACAGGCTTCACAAAGGAATTATTGCTTTGAATGATCGGTAGTGATTTCCTCCGTGGTTGATTTATCCCCAAAATTTGAGGGGAAAGTATTTTTATAGAATTTAAATCTGATATCTGTTGCATGCGTTGGTTTTCCTTACGTTTGAGCAGGAAAGAAAAACCATTTGTGAAAAAGTCCGCAAAAATTCATCTGAAAAAAGGAATTTTCCAGTTGCATTGTTTGTCAATTTGGGGGAAGCTCTCACTGTGCTGTAAGGGTTTTCCCGCAAATAATTTTTAAAGACCGCTTCGGCGGTTTTTTCTTTTCTGGGTTAGTGTTTCTCCTGATTAAGTCGAAAATT
>JAHZIZ010000385.1 GCA_022601215.1 Bacteroidota bacterium | reverse complement strand
TGATTGAGCGAATGAGCAGCGAGACAAATGAGTCTCGAGAAGCTGGAATGAATAGCGTCTTCAATTTTGGCTTGTCTAGACACAGAAGAAAATCGCCCTTAAATGCTAGAGAAGCTGAAGATCAGCTCCTAAGAATTCTTAAACAATTGAAACGAGACAAATTTAAAATAGTATTTGTACTGGATGAAATTGACAAGCTCTCTGACCATGAGGAGTTGTCAGAAACTCATTACAACGATATGCCAGACACTGAGAAACTTGGCAAAATAAATCAGATAAACACTTTACTCGGAACGCTAAAGAACTTTGTCACAACGGCTGATGCAACATTCTTTTTTATCTCGGGACGAGAAACTTTAGATCGGTATTACTCAGAAAAAGGAAGCCCAAATTCTCTTTATGAAAGTTTATTCGATCAAGTGTATGAAGTAACCAGTTTCTTAACTGATGAGGGAGATCGACCAAAAGGAACTCAACTTTCTGCTCTAATTGAAGAATATGTGTGTCGACGTATTGGTGAATGTACAAAAGACAACAACTCAGAATGCTACACATTGAATGGCTATTACAAATTTCTAATTGACAACAACACAAATGATTCTGAAAAACAGGAGCAAGCCCGTATTTATATCAACACATTAAGAAATTTTATTTATTTTCTCACATTTCATTCCTGGGGAAACCCTAAAAGACTCACGACAATATTTGAAAGCTTTATTGTTCCAAAGGAAATCATTGAAGGTAAATTAGAAAAAGAGAGAATCCAAACTTTTAATAAAGAAAACGACGCAAAAATTTGGTTGCTTTTCAGCAACAGCGATAAACGTAGCCTTTCACTTATATCCGAAATCACAACCATATTTCAGCATCAACTCAGTCGAGAAGTTACAAAGATTAGTGACAAACTTGTCGTTTCCGTATTTTCGTCTATACACTTCATTCTGAAACTACATTCTTATGGCTTCACGCGTGAAACACTGCACAGAATGTCAGAAACGATCAATATCTACCGATCACCTGAACTCAATACCATTGTTGATGATTTACTAACCCATGTATTCAAACCTTACATTAGAAGAATAAGAAACGGAATGTATAGATTTCGTTTTCATAGTGGATTTGAGCAAGAATTACGATATATCAGCCATGTATTTGAACTGGAATCCGCTTCTTACAATTTTTCATTAAACTCAATGAAGCATGTCAAGCAATTTTTCAAGGAAATTCTTGCAAACAACAAAGATAACGATATTGGTGTCGTATCTAGATTGCAGATTGTATTGGGGGACATGAGCGCCATTGAACAATCATACAATGCTGCTTCCGTACACTACAGCATAGCAAATCGAGTTTTGTGTACTGCATTACATGAGAAAGGATCTGATGGCAATCTACCAACCTTATTGAATTATATCGAAGTCCTGCTAAAACAAGGAGATCTTGCAGAGCGGAGACATGACTATAATACTGCCGCAACCCTTTATTTAGAAGCGGAAAGTATGGTAAGAAGGAATATTGTTGATCTTGAATTATCAGGACATCTTCAAAAAGGAGACTCAAAGTGGGATGTGCTGAAACAACCCTTCTGGGCCAGCAAATTTTTATCATTGAAACGAAGTCCACCCCCTGCTAAAAAGCACATTGATGACATAAACAAAATTGATATGCCTGCATATTTATATCACGAAACAGATCCAAGATTCTATAACTATGCTGCTGGTTTATTTTTCTTTTTAGGCGACGTTAAATCAGCTGCAAAATCATACAGCACCACTATAAGTTTAACCAAACATAACAATAACTCGCTACTTTCTAATGAAAAAATTAGCTATTTAAAAAATCATGCGAAGGTTGGGATTGTTGAGAGTACTTTACTTTATCATTCACGTAAACTTTCTGAACATTACAAATCAAACCTAAAAGAAAAAGAGGACAATGCAAAAATTCGAGGTATGTTAGTTATGCTATTGGATTTAGCTTGTGACCAAAACATATTACGATTTGACGAAGATCTAGATCAAAGAATTAGTTGTGTAATGGAAAGTATTGTAGATGATTATGAATATAATCGTCTTTATACCAGTGCTGTTATCACTTGCATTAAGACTATATGCTACTTTACAACCATTCTTGACTCATATGATAACGTGATATTTAGTGGCTCGGATGAAGAACCAAAGTTTAAAAATTTAGTTGGAGATGTATGCAAACTAATTCTTAGGATGGGGGTTAAAGCTGCTCGCTGCATCGATAAAGCACGACAACTTGAGTCTTCACAAAGCATCAAAACATTAATGATTAATGATCTTCATAACGAACAAGAAACGAAAACAACTGATTTTACAATACTTATTAATTCGTTACTTGGACACAATTCAGCACAAAAGAACTCAACTTCTGAAGAGATTTTCTGGCAACAATCTCTATGGACTCACAAATTGGCCTCTTCTCTAATATGGGCTAATTATGTGAAAGATAAGATACTAAGAAATACAGATTTTAAAGAAAACTGGCTACCCGATTTGAATATCGTATCTGTCAGATCCGCCATACTTATTAGTTGGATTCACGCTCGTTACTTGCTTCTCCACTTTATAGACAAAAAACTTGTAATAAAGGAACGCAGTATTGACTATATATTAACAAAATTGATTCACCGAAACCCTCGGCACACCCGGAAATTAAG
>JAHZIZ010000384.1 GCA_022601215.1 Bacteroidota bacterium | reverse complement strand
CCGTACCTGGACAATTATCCCCTCAACAAGTGAAGAACCTGCTCCAAGCCATGAATGATCAAGAGAAGAAAGTACAGGATAAAATTAATGCTCAAAAATTAAAAGGAGCCAAAGTAAAAAGTAACAAAGATTGGTAGCCATGTCTACAAAACAGTTTGTCTACATATTAGTGATTATGCTGAGTACGCTATCGATGCAAGCTCAGGTTACCTTTGAGGCGAAAGTTAGTAAAACCCGCTTGGGGGTGAATCAACGACTGCGTCTCGATTTCGAAATGAACCAGGACGGAGATAATTTTGAAACCCCAGATTTTTCAAATTTTAGAGCTACTGGACCTAATACTTCGATCAGTAATTCTTACTTTAATGGGAAAAGAAGCTATTCAAAAACCTACACTTTTTATTTAACACCGAAGAAGAAAGGAACGCTTACCATAGGTTCGGCTTCTATTGAGATTAACGGTAAAATTTATAAAACGGATCCAGTTACGATTCAAGTTACGGATGCGGTTAAGGTGCCTAAGGATCCAAATAATGCAGATTATTTGGCAAGTGAAAATGTTCATTTGGTGGCTGAGGTGTCCAATGGAAATCCCTATCTCAATGAGTCTATTACTGTTGTTTATAAATTATATGTGTCTAATTCGGTGAGCATAACTAGTAATTGGCGGGAAATAGATACTCCTAAATATGCCGATTTCTGGAGTCAGAATATTGATAGCAGAGGGAACTATAAAATATATGAAGGCAAATACAAAGGGGAAGACTATCGTTATGTGATTTTAAGAAGGACAGTGCTGTATCCTCAAAAAACAGGAAAGCTGAATATCGAACCTTTAACGTTGGATATCCCCATTGATGTAAAAACGAAACGCAGGGATATATTTGGCAGAACTTTAATGACTAGAGTGAATAAAACGATTTCTGCAGGAAAACGAACCATCGATGTAAAACCGCTTCCTGAAGATGGGAAGCCCCTTAATTTTACGGGAGCAGTAGGGGACTTTAAATTCGACATTAGTACTAATAAATTTAAGTTAGATGCGAATGAATCTTTTGAACTTTCTTTGCGAGTTTCAGGAAATGGTAACTTAAAATTATTCGATTTACCGGCTTTGAAATTGCCAAGTTCTTTGGAGGTATACGAACCTTCGAGAGCCGATGATATAAGAACTCAGATAAATGGCATGAGTGGTGCCATGATAGAAAACTATACTGTGGTTCCTCAATTTAAGGGAAACTATCCCATTCGACCAATATCGTTTTCATACTTCAATCCTAAGACGGAGCAGTATGAACTATTATCTTCAGAGGAACTTGTTATTGCTGTTGAGAATGGTCCTGTAACGGATGAGCCCAACACCGAACAAAATCAGAGTGAGAAACAAATAGTTAGCGAAAAGAAAGATCAATTTAAACATATTAAACTCAAAGGGAATTTGACGGCTATTGAGAAAGAAGACTTCTTTAAATCTACCTTGTTTTGGGGGATGTTAGGGGCGCCTATTGTATTAATTCCATTGTTTATACTAGTTGGAAGGCAACGAAAATTACGATTAGCGGATGCGGAAGGAAATCGTATGCGAAGAGCAAATAAATTGGCGAAAAAATACCTAGGAGAGGCTAAGAAAAACGTGACGAATAAAACGACCTTTTACGAGGCCTTAGAGCGAGCCATTCATAATTATTTAAAAGCTACTTTGGGCATGGAGACAAGCGAAATGGATAAGGAGCATATTTCAGGAGTGTTGTTGGAAAGAAATGTTTCTCCAGAAGTGGTTATAAGTTTTAGCGGACTGTTAAAAAGCTGCGAATTTGCCCGCTATACGCCTACCACGAAAGTGGCAATGCAAAAAGATTATGAAACAGCTGTCGAAACTTTGTCTAATATTGACAAGCAAATTCAGTAAAATTTCAGAAGTTATGAAGCGAGTCATATGTATGTTAGCATTCTTTTTTTCCTTCTTCGGAAATGCGCAAAATAATGCACTGTTTGAGCAAGGGAAGCAACAATATAACAATGATAAATTTCAAGAAGCAATCACTAATTGGAATAAGATAATTGATGCAGGAGAGCACTCAGCCGATTTATATTTTAATATTGCCAACGCTCATTATAAGCTCAATCATATCGGGCCAAGTATTTATTATTACGAGAAAGCTTTGCAATTATCCCCTAGTGATGATGAAATTTTAAACAATCTAGCATTTGCTCAAAATGCTACTATTGACGCCATTGAACCACTTCCTAAAACATTTTTTGCAAAATGGGATGAAGAACTTTCTAGTTTCCTCACTTATGAGGGTTGGGCTTGGGTTACCGCAATTAGTGCTTTACTATTTACCGTACTGTTTCTAGGATATTATTTTGCCGGTTATGCCACTAGAAAGAGACTGTTTTTTGTGAGTTCCATGCTTTGTATCATTGTTTTTCTTTTAGCATTTTCTATGAGCTTTCGCAATTATGGCAAACACATAAATGATCGCCCTGCGATTGTTTTTGCAGAAAGTACAGAAGTGAAAAGTGAAGCTAAAATGAAAAGTGAAACAGCCTTTACCTTGCATGAGGGAACTAAAGTTCAAGTTGTGGCAGAAGATGGAGATTGGAAACGAATTGAGCTAGCTGATGGAAAAGACGGTTGGATTCCAGCGTCAGACCTTAAGCAACTTTAGTACTAGCATAACACGGGTGTTAGCGGAAAAAATAGTACTTTTGATTATACCACTTAATCAACATGAAGATTAGAAGTTTTTTCTTTTTATTTCTATTTACCGCCTTTTTATTAGCGCCGGTTGTCCTTCGTGTTTGTGATAATGAGGCGGATCTTACGGAGTTTTTTTCCATGAATGAAGAAGAAATGGCAGATACTTCGTTTGTAGATACAGAGAAACAAACTCCTTCAACCATTAATGTGCCAGATAGTTTCTTGTATGGAGATGCACAGTCGTCGCTAGCTATACACTATATGGCCTTTTGGAATGCTTTGTATTTGGACACAAGTTACCCACCTCCAGAGGCCTAGTCTTTTTTACTCCATTTTATTCTGAAGGGT
>JAHZIZ010000383.1 GCA_022601215.1 Bacteroidota bacterium | reverse complement strand
GACAAAGCTGTGGCTGAAATTCCATAAAATTCCAACATCTTTTGCAGTCTTTTTGAAAATTGTTCCGTGTTTACCATTGTAACAAAAGCAATAATTAGATTTGTATTACAAATGTAGCAAAAGTACTTCAATTGACAAGTTACAAATGTAAACAACAGCTTACATAAGTAAATTATTACTTTACATAAGACATCATAAATTACTGACAATAAACTTATAAGATTTGTTTTGTGAAATTATGTTAATTCATGCTGATATTATTGTAAACAAATAAGATATTTTGTTTACGCTTGTATACAGATGTTTTAAATTGGACTTAGTACAATTGTAAACTTCAGCTTGTTTACCTTTGTAATGAATAATTGTAACTATGGAAATTTCTAGTTGGTATCGTGATCATTTTGAAGCAGATTTAAAGGGCAGATATATTCATTTAAAATCTCTCATTCCTTTGCTAAAAAAGTATCATGAAAAAATCATAATTGAAAGTGCGGGTCAATCGGAATTAGGATCGGACATTCCGTATTTCATCATTGGAAATGGATCTAAAAAAGTGTTGGCTTGGTCTCAAATGCACGGAAATGAATCTACCACGACTAAGGCTATTTTCGATATCCTTGCTTTTTTATGTCAAGATAAAGTCTATCAAGAGGCTATTTCAACGTTCCTGCAAACATATACTTTATACTGTATACCCATATTAAATCCCGATGGCGCAATTGCGTACACTCGTGCGAACACCAACGGAATTGATTTAAATAGGGATGCGATTAATAAAACACAATCAGAAACCCAGGCATTGTGGCAATTATTTAACGAAATACAACCGGACTTGTGCCTAAATCTTCACGATCAAAGAACACTTTATAGTCTCCCAACAGGAAAGGGAGCCACAGTGTCTTTTCTAGCACCATCTGCAAATGCCGAACGATCATTAACTCCTGCTAGAAAAGAGGCCATGATTTTAATCGCTAAAATGACAGCGTATCTAGAAACACTTATTCCAGGAGCAGTGGGTCGGTATGATGATAGTTTTAATGAGCATTGTATTGGTGATAGTTTTCAGAAAGCAGGCGTGCCTACAATTTTATTTGAAGCCGGTCATGTGAAAGGTGATTACGCGAGGGAACGGACCAGGGAATACATTTATTACGGTTTTCTGTCACTGTTTGATATAATTGAAACGGATAGCACTTATTCGGTAAGGGATTATTTGGCAATTCCAGAAAATCAGAAGTTTTATCGTGATGTTATTTTAAGGGATGTATGTTTAGATGGTAAGCTTGTAGATGTCGCCATTCAGTATGAAGAAAAATTACTGGATGATGCGATCTATTTTGAGCCATATATTGATAAAATTGGGGATTTAAGCAATTATTTGACAGACAAGGAAGTAGCGGTAGGAAAAACAGATATTTTGCTAAATTCTCACGAAAACGTTTTCGAAACTGCGAAAGTCTCAACGGTTGTTAATAAAAATGCAATTAATGAAGTATTTTTCAAAGATTCCTGTATCACCTTTTAAGGAAAACGATTATTTTTGCCAATTCAAAGTAATCACATGGCGAAATTTAAATTAGACGAAACGGATCACCATATTTTAGATATGTTGATTGAAAACACTAGAACTCCTTTCACGGATATTGCAAAAAAATTAAAGATATCTGCTGGTACAGTTCATGTTAGGGTAAAGAAAATGGAAGAGGCAGGTATCATTATCGGTTCTTCTCTTACTGTAGATTATAAAAAGTTAGGGTACTCCTTTATAGCGTATGTAGGAGTGTTTTTATTGAAAACGTCACAGACACAATTTGTTTTAGAACGTATCAATGAGATTCCTTTTGTTACCGTTGCGCATGTTACCACAGGAAAGTTTAATATTTTCTGTAAAATTCGTGCTAAAGATACCAGCCATGCTAAGGAAATCATTTATCAAATAGATGATATTGATGGTGTGACTCGTACGGAGACAATGATCTCTTTAGAAGAGAGTATTAATGATAAGAAAAGACTTATGCACTCTATTTTTCACGAGATATAAAAAGTTTATCATATTTATAACAAACCCTCCTACTAACGTCGGAGGGTTTTTTTATACTTTTATCTCTACCAAAATCGAATATATGAAACCAGGAATTGATTACAACGAATATTACCAACGATATATAGTTCTTGCCAATGATAAGGCATTGATACCCGCCCTAAAAAGTGGGTTAGAGACGACTAGAGCTTTTTTTAAAAGTATTCCGGACAATAAGCAGGACTATCGTTATGAAGAGGGGAAATGGACACCCAAAGAAGTTTTGTTACACCTGATAGATACGGAAAGAGTATTTGCATACAGGGCGTTACAGTTTGCACGTGCCACTAATGTTGTATTAATAGGTTTTGATCAAGATGAATTTGCCAACACTGCACGCCCAGTTACTCGCACTATAGACGACCTGCTCCTAGAGTATACAGCAGTTCGCGAAGCAAGTATTTTATTTGCCGCTAGTTGCAGCGAAGAAACCATGTCAAGAAAAGGTGTAGCGAGTAATAGTCCGCTATCCGTGGCCGCTGCTTTGTATATCATTTGCGGGCATGAAGTGCACCATTCTGCAATTATAAAAGAGCGCTACTTGTAAATTATGTCTTTAAAGGGTTAGCATTTGACAATTCCATGATTGGGGCTTTAAATTCGCCTTCGTTGTGATCATCTAAATCAAATTTAGCCGTGTAGTTGATGAGACTTGAGCTTGTTTTTACTAGATATGGATCTCATTCGTGGCACCCTAAACGGCGCAGTAGCTAGATTATTTGCGTTTTAAAGTTGATAATATGTCTATGATCTAGCTATATGGATACTTATGGACAAGAAGCAAAAGAATCTCTGGTGTCAACTTTTTAAAATCAACATTAATGCCTTTCATCAGGAGATGTTTTAAGGGAAAGATACCCTAAAGATGCTACAAATTTTTAAGAATTTTTATAAAAATGGAACGCCTCATGAATTAAAGAATTCTCAACAATACAGTTGATTTTGTGAATTCCAACATCTTGAAGGAGAACGAATTGAATCTTTCCGTTCATATTTTTTTTATCGAAAACGAGTAGTTTAATAATAGCTTCTATGTCTTCTTTATCAAAATCCGTTTTTTGAAATAAATCCAAGAGGTTTGTTGTAAGATTCTTTAGTTTTTGAGAAGGAAACCCATAGAGCTTTGATGATATAAAAGTAGCTAAAATCATACCTATAGCAACGGCTTCTCCATGAAGCAAGGTTTTTTTGTCTTCACTTTCTAGGCAATAAGACTCGATGGCGTGTCCTAATGTATGACCATAATTCAATGTTTTTCGCAAGCCCTTTTCCTCAGGATCTTGAGTGACAACTTCATTTTTGATACATATAGATTCCCAGACAACAGTAGCTACTTCATTTGGGTTTGTTTTGTCTAATGATAACGATTTAGAGAGGTAGTCTTCAGAATGAATCAACCCGTGTTTTATCATTTCGGCTTGACCGCTAACAAACTCATTATCAGGAAGAGTGTTCAAAAAAGCAGTGTCCACAAGTACGGCTTTTGGATTTCGTATTATCCCTATCTGATTTTTTAGCGACCCTAGATCTACGCCATTTTTTCCTCCAACGGCAGCATCTACCATCGCTAAAAGGGACGTAGGAATGTTGATAAATTCTATACCGCGTTGATACGTGCAAGCCACAAAGCCCCCTAAATCTGT
>JAHZIZ010000382.1 GCA_022601215.1 Bacteroidota bacterium | reverse complement strand
GAATCGATCCCAAAAAAAGCACCCATACACAGGCACACCAAGATCACGCATGTTTTGGGCAAACATTGCCTAGAAATTTGACAGAAATTCTTTCCTACCCATTTGAACGGTTAATCCGGATTTCCTGGCTTTTCGAATTTGATTGCGCACCTTCGTATCAAAATGTTTCCACCGTGTTTCCGAATCTGAGGCCAAAGGCAACAACATGGTCACTTTATACTGTTTTGGTAGCCACCCTAAACCATGAACCTCACAAAGGCACAACTGCTGTTGTAAGCTTTCCCATATCGAGGACAGACCAAAAGTAGAGCTTTCTGGCATCATTCACCCAGGAGGTTCTCCTGAAAGGGCATCCTCCATTTCTTGGCAATTCGTTGCATGTCGAGATAGAGGCTTTTTAAGGATCGATTCATTGGTCGAAAAAGCCACTCGTTTTTTGTGTACATTGTCATGAAACGGCCGATTTTATTGCTTTCACCCGAGGGCGCAGTAGCAGAGATTATCAATGAAAGTTAGCTATGTTTAGTGAGTCCTTTCGATAAAATCAAGAGCATTGCAATAAATTAGCGGACTTGTATAATAATCTTGATAAATTAGTGTGCCTATTCTTCCGTGATCATTCCTATATCGAGCAGTAGAGGGTAAAGGTTTGTCCAGGTCTTTTGATAAGATCCTTATCTAGATTGATTATGAACCTAATTCCAAATTTTTATGAATTTCCCGCGGAATACCGAGACCAAAGAAAATCCGAGTTTTGATTTGACCTACTATCGTTAATCTAAACAGATTCAGTTTCACGCCTATTGGGGGAAGAGGCAAAAGAGACAGGTCTTTTAATTTGGTTCCATCTGCGCAAAATCAACCAATATGTGACGTCAAGATTGAAAATTGTAGGAGTAAAATAAGATTACAATGAAGGTCGTTCACACAGAATCGTCCCCCGTTTTTTTAATCGGTCATGGCAGCTCTGGAACAAGCATTTCAGCGATTCTACTCGACAAGTACTCGCAAGTTTGTTTTGGTACTGAAAGTCAATTCATGATCCGATTCTTTAATCGATTGAGCAAATACGGTGACCTTTCTGACAATTCGAATTTAACTCGACTTGTCTCCGATATTCTTCGAGAGCGCTGGTTCGAGCGAGTAAAAAAATTCGGGTTTACTACCAGCTTGGATGAAATCCTTGAAAATATTGGCGAAAAGAGCTATCGCGGAGTTTTAGATTCAATATTTACCTTACTCAAAACGCATAAGAAAATGGATCGATGGGGAGACAAAACTCCGGAATATCTGTACGATTTACCCGTGTTACATCAACTCTATCCTGAAGCTCAATACATCCATGTCGTTCGTGACGGTCGAGATGTTGCATTATCTGAATTTGGTCGATATTTCGGTGAAAAAAATACCTACAAAGCGGCAGTGGAATGGCGAGATACCATATTACTTGTAAAGGATTTCCTCAAAGGCCTCCCACCAAATCGTTTTATCGAAATCAGATATGAAGACTTGTTAGCTGAACCTGCGGAAGTATTCCACATGCTGACTAAATTCTTGAAAATCAAAGACGAAGACGGACAATTAAAAAAATACATTGACGACACTATTAGTAATGAGATTGACGCAAATAATTCATTTAAATGGAAATCAAAACTATCTGAATCGAAAAATCGAGTTTTTGAACAAGTGGCATGTGACATTTTAAAAAGCTACCGGTATGAGACTTCGATTGAAACCGTTCAAGATTTTAGCCCGGCAATGAAGGTAATTTGGAATGTGGATAACATTCTAAAAAAATGGAAAACTCCAGGATACTGGGGCAATAATGCCTACCGCGCTAAAATACGGGTTCGCGAAATGATTTCGAATTTCGGTGGCTAGCAGTCCGACAGACTGCAAGAATATTGAAACCCCGCGAGCCTTACGCACTGATCTAACTAACTCTTTCCGGCTCTATAATACTAAACAACTCCACCAGGCCCTGATCCAGCAGACATGCAATCCGATGAAATTGGGGAATCCAAAAGTTGACCTCAGTCATTGGACAGGAATTTTCAGATGATAAGTGAAGTCGCCTGCGGTATATTTAATTCTGACGGGAGGAGCAGAAGATGGCCTGACGACCTAGCCGGAATCATTCTCCAGCTTTTAAAGCCAAAGACACCTTTGCGGCGGTTCGGGGAGACCGAACGCTGGCAGAGTTGGTGAAACAGCTTGCTGTGCATCCCAATCAGATCCAGGACTAGAAGAAACAGCTGACTGCAAAAGCCAAACACGTATTTGGAGGAGGGACCGCCGATACCTCGACTCATAACCAGGTGCAGCAGAAACTCCATGCCAAGATTGGGCAACCGAGGTGGTCCCGATAAATTAGACACCGTCTTAAGTGGATAAGTCGACGTATTTTAATCATCTGCATATTAAGTATAGAAGCTTATCATGAGTAGACGAATCCGACGGATCCATCATCCCGCCTTCAAGGCCAAAGTGGCACTCACAGCCTTGAAGGGCGATTGCACCACTGCCGAGTTGGCCAAGAAATTTGACGTCCATCCAAATCAAATTGCCCAATGGAAAGCCCTGCAACCGGAACAGGCCTCCGGGGCTTTCGATGACAAGAGGTGCAAGACCCCTCCTTCCGTTGATGTCAAAACCCTCGATGCGAAGATCGGACCACTGACGCTGGAGAATTATTTTTCAGTAGGCGCGCTCAGCAAGGCCCGCCTACTGAGCGCAAAGCAATGATTGACCGGAACCATCAACTTCCCGTCGCACACCAAACGTACGTCCTTGGCTTTTCGCGAAGCGGCATCTATTACCATCTCATGCCATGCAGTGAGCGGGAACCGGGAGAAGACGTTAGCAAGTCGCACTCAAAGATTTAAAGTCAAGGAGCTTTCCCCTAAGCTTCAAATTACCTAGAAGCGCTTTATTTTGACTTGAGACCAACCGAAAAACATAAAAATGGATAAAGGTTCGTAACTTGAACCTCGGAGCTGCGGAGAATTCCAACTAACTTTTGGCTTGACTCGTTAAAAATAACGAAATGGGCTTACTAAATTTGGTTCATGTTTATGGAAAACAGAGTCAATGAAGTTTCTCGACCTTCTTTCGTTGAGTCGCCTGAGTTGATGGTCTTATGGGGCCTTGGGGAATTCAAGGTGGTATGATGATACTTTGGAGATTGTTCTATTGGGAAAAAGGCGATAGTTATAGCAGGGAATAAGGGGCATAATTTAAAAAGACAAGCTTTCCAGTTTTCCCATAATGTATCAATATAATTTGAGCTAAGCTTAAGTCGCTGTAAGGAGTTCATTTTTGTCTGAATGAAAAACTGAAAATGTACTGATCGTGCAAGGAAATATCGGAATAGAAAATTCATCATGGCTAATGATATTATTGTTATTTGTGGAATCGATGGGTCGGGTAAAACAACAAATACCCAATTCATTCGAAAAATACTGCATGAGTCGGGATATGATAGTGCCCGTGTACAGTTTAATCGTCTTCCTTTTAATTATTTCACTAGTTTCCATTTATTAAAGAAACATTATTTACAAAAAAAAATCGCCAAACAGAATGAGACTCCGAAAAGCAGGTTGTCTGAAGAGATGAGGCGACATCAAAATATAAAATTGAACCATTTAACGTTAGTAGTGTTCTTCGGATTCGCATTTCGGATATTGTGCTATTGGCTATATTCTATATTTAAACGCAGAAACTGCGTACAAATATACGACCGATACTTTTACGATAATATTGCCGGCTGCATACGTCGTTCGCATAGAGAGAACATCTTAACAAAAGCATTATTGTGGATAATACCGAATCCGAAACTATGCTTTATTTTAACTACTAAAGAAAATATAATTAAAAAACGACGCCCATGGTTTAGTGTTGATGGGTATATCATACCATTATTGAGAAACTACAAAGAGTTAAGCGAGTTAATCCCATCAGCAATATTAATTAATACAGATATGAGCATGAGCGAAGCTGAATCAATCGTCAAAAAACACGTATTAGAAACTATTTTAAAGAAAAATTAGGCGAGCATCCTAAAATATAAAGGAAAAATTGGAACAAATGACCAAATTCACAAATTTAGATAAGAAGCATGAGGAATTCTACAATATCGAATCAGAGAAATATGACGAGATTCGATATGATTCAGCAGAGGGAAAATTTTTCATAAACCTTGAGGTTAAAATATTAACAAAATTATTAAAAAATTTTGAAAATGCGAAATTATTGGATGTTCCAGCAGGGACGGGGCGAATGACAATCCCTTTAGCTGAAATTGGGCTGGATGTAACGGGTGCGGATATTAGTGAGGAAATGTTAAACCAAGCGGACAAAAAAGCAAAAAATAAGAATATCAAAAATATCAAATTCGAACATGCCAATGGCCGTGACCTCCATTTCGATAGTAATTCTTTTGATGTAGTCACTTCGTTTAAATTTTTTCATCTAATTCCAAATACAGAAAAACCAGAATTTATTAAGGAGATGTTAAGAGTAGTAAAGCCAGGAGGTAAATTAATTGTAGAATTTAATAGTCCATATTACGGGTTCTTCTTGGCCTTCTATCGATATTACATTCGAAAACATACCGGAATGGCAAAACAGTGTGTCTTCCCGCATCAATTGCAACAGCATTTTAACGGGTTAAAGATTCACAGCGTAACTGGCGTTAAGTTACCGTTTTCTGGGATATTATCTAAAATTGTAGGTTCCAAGATTATAACATCCTTGAATTTAAGAGCTGGAACTATTCCTGTCGTTAAATATCTCTGCTACGTGATATTGGTGGAAGTTGAAAATACAGCAATTTAATTCACTCATTCTTCTCCGACTAAATAAATAGAATTGCAATCGAATTTCTATTTCTACTGCAAGTTATTGATCATCCCCGAATTTTGTGGAAGCGATCAATGCGTTGGTGGAAGTGCGTTCTGCGAAAGTCGATCGCTGGACAAACTCGAATTGTAAGCTTCCCTGTCAAGTGGACAGTTCGTAAATAGAGTTTCTGGGTGG